>NZ_JAMQXI010000075.1:0-13828 GCF_024743775.1 Vibrio sp. RM-69-4 | reverse complement strand
GAAGTTGCGATCATTGGTATCAAAGACACAATCACAACGACTTGTACAGGTGTTGAGATGTTCCGTAAGCTGCTTGACGAAGGTCGTGCAGGTGAGAACGTTGGTGCACTTCTACGTGGTACTAAGCGTGATGAAGTAGAACGTGGTCAAGTACTAGCGAAACCAGGTTCAATCACTCCACACACTAAGTTCGAGTCAGAAGTGTATGTATTGTCTAAAGATGAAGGCGGCCGTCATACTCCGTTCTTCAAAGGCTACCGTCCACAGTTCTACTTCCGTACAACGGACGTAACAGGCGATATCTCTCTACCAGAAGGCGTAGAGATGGTAATGCCAGGTGACAACATCCAAATGGTTGTAGAGCTAATCGCTCCAATCGCGATGGATGAAGGTCTACGTTTCGCGATCCGTGAAGGCGGTCGTACAGTAGGTGCTGGTGTTGTTGCTAAAGTTATCGCTTAATTTTCGATAATTTATGCACACACTGCATTAAAAAGGGAAGCTTAGGCTTCCCTTTTTGTTTGATGTGACCCTTAGTACATTTCCCTTGCTAATCCTGCTTCGTTTCTGTACTATTTGCCGTCCTTAATTCTCGGTCTTTTTTTTTCGTTCCTTGCTTCCTATGGACGACCGAGCCAAACCTGGAAGCTGAATAATCCGTAAGGAGCAACCGATGCGTCATTATGAAATCGTATTCATGGTGCACCCAGATCAAAGCGAGCAAGTTGCTGGCATGATCGAGCGTTACACTGGTTCTATCACTGAAACTGGCGGTACTATCCACCGTCTAGAAGATTGGGGTCGTCGTCAAATGGCTTACCCAATCAACAAGCTTCACAAAGCTCACTACGTTCTTATGAACGTTGAAGCTGACCAAGCTGTGATTGATGAGCTAGAAACTGCTTTCCGTTTTAACGATGCAGTTCTACGTAACATGATCATGCGTACTAAAGCTGCTATCACCGAGCCATCAATCATGCTGAAAGCTAAAGAAGAGCGTTCTAAGCGTGATGAAACTCGTTTCGATGCAGACGCTGAGTAATTGATTTGATGACCAATCGGATGGAGTTGAGTGGCACTGTCGCAAAACCTCCCATTCGAAGCCAAAGTCCTGCGGGTATTGAACATTGCCGTTTCTGGCTTGAACATCGCTCAACAGTGATAGAAGCTGATTTACCGAGACAAGTCTATTGTCGTATGCCGGTAGTCGTCAGTGGGCAAAGGTCAACGAATCTCACTCAACACTTAGTACAAGGCAGCACCATAACCGTAAGTGGCTTTGTCGCTTACCAAACTAGCCATAATGGCGTAGGTAAATTGGTGCTACATGCCGACCACATTACTCAAATTTAAGATCAGGAGATAGCCCATGGCTCGTTTCTTCCGTCGTCGTAAATTCTGCCGTTTCACTGCAGAAGGCGTACAAGAGATTGATTACAAAGATGTAGCAACTCTTAAAAACTACATAACTGAAGCTGGTAAAATCGTACCTAGCCGTATCACTGGTACTAGCGCTAAATACCAACGTCAGCTAGCTCGTGCAATCAAGCGTTCTCGCTACCTAGCTCTATTGCCATACACTGATAAACATCAGTAATTGGCACCGTTTATTAAGAAAGAGGATTAATCAATGCAAGTTATTCTACTTGATAAAATCGGTAACCTAGGCAGCCTTGGCGACACTGTAAGCGTGAAATCTGGTTATGCTCGTAACTTCCTTATCCCACAAGGTAAGGCTGTAATGGCAACTAAATCTAACGTTGAAATGTTTGAAACTCGTCGTGCTGAACTTGAAGCTAAAGTTGCTGAGCAACTTGTTGCATCTCAAGCTCGTGCTGAACAAGTTAACGCTCTTGAAGCTGTTGTTATTACTTCTAAAGCAGGTGATGAAGGTAAACTATTTGGTTCTATTGGTACTCGTGATATCGCTGACGCTATTACAGCGGCAGGTGTTGCAGTATCTAAGAGCGAAGTTCGTCTACCTGAAGGTGCTCTACGTAACGTAGGTTCTTTCGAAGTGAGCATCCAACTTCACTCAGAAGTGTTTGCAACTGCGAAAATTCAAATCGTTGCTGAATAATTTCAGTCTTCGGATGAATTGAAAACACCAGCCTTGGCTGGTGTTTTTTTATCTTCAAACTACCTAGAAACGAAACTGTAAACTAAATGAAGTCACGCTATCGGCTTTACTTAGTCCTGCTGGAACCTTATCGTGGTATTGGCGAGACAAGTTCACTTTCAACGCAATCGAATCAGTAATGTGATTGGTTAAAATGAGTTCGCTATCGGTTCTGATGTTACTTTCTCCTGCGACAAGAGTCAGTTCAGAGGAGATGGTTAAATTATCGAAAGTTGCCCAAACACCTTTTAAGTTACCACGAAATATGACTTCTTCGACTGTATTTGCAAATACAATATCCGTACTTGATATCTCATCTAGGTTGGGTTTTTGGTAACGAAAACCGGGCCCTATTTCAATCTCTAATAGCAATATGTCGGTATTCATCAATTGGTAACCCATTCCACCAGATAGCGTGTAGTCTTTGAAATAGGCGCTGTATTTTGAATCAACACCGTTAAAGTTTGCGTATAGATAAGCTTTTGAAGCTAACTTATAGTCACTTTGCAGCGAATAGTTTGCCTGCCGCTTATTCTCTTTTCCATTTTTATCAAGACGATACAATTTCCACTCACCATTGGTTCGATGGCGACCTGTTATGTATTCTGTCTTGACTCGTGAATTCAATGACTCTGAATCAGTATTACCTGAGTGGGCTTGATAACCCAATTCGACTTGGCTATTCCAAGGAGAAGGAACTTCGATTTCCGTATCGTTTTTAAGATCCTCATTAGCATAAGCTGCACTCATCGCGAACAGGCTAAAACTAAGAAACCAAATTTTGGACACGAAGCACCCCTAAAGTGAATAAAAATAGTGGGCGAAATAGTAGGTGTAGGGCGGTTCTGTTTGGTCAGCATGAGGTTAATTCTCTACGAGATAAACACAAAGTTTCGTTTACATAATTACAAATGATCTATTCTGGCTATAATGGTCGGTCATTAGATAGTATTGAGCGAAGTCATGGCTGCACCACGAACAGATCAACGAAATCGTAAACCGTTTGACGCACAAGTCGACGCAATTAAAGTTCCTCCACATTCGATCGAAGCTGAGCAATCAGTGATTGGAGGCTTGCTATTGGATAACGAACGTTGGGATACGGTGGCAGAGCGTGTGGTCAGCAAAGACTTCTATAGCCGTGCACACCGCCTAATTTTTGATGCAGCTAAATCGATTTTGGAAGCCAGTAAGCCACTCGATCTTATTACATTATCTGAGTATCTCGAGCGTCGCGAACAGTTGGAAGATGTCGGCGGTTTTGCCTATTTAGCGGATTTGGCGAAAAATACGCCCAGTGCGGCTAACATTAATGCTTATGCTGAAATCGTAGCGGAACGAGCATTGGTGCGTAACCTCATCGGTGTTGCCAATGAGATTGCGGATGCAGGTTATGATCCGCAAGGGCGCAGTTCGGAAGATTTGCTCGATCTGGCTGAAAGTAAAGTGTTCGCCATTGCTGAGGAGCGTACCAGCGAAAATGAAGGCCCGCAGAATGTCGATTCGATTTTAGAAAGAACTTTAGAGCGTATCGAACTGCTGTATAAAACACCACAAGATGGTGTCACGGGCGTGAATACGGGGTTTGCTGATCTCAATAAAAAAACGGCTGGTTTACAAGGTTCTGATTTGATCATTGTGGCTGCTCGCCCTTCTATGGGTAAAACGACGTTTGCCATGAACTTGTGTGAAAACGCGGCCATGGAGCAAGAAAAACCGGTTCTTATCTTCTCTCTTGAGATGCCGGCTGAACAAATCATGATGCGTATGTTGGCATCGCTTTCTCGCGTTGATCAAACCAAAATTCGTACTGGGCAGCTGGATGATGAGGATTGGGCACGAATTTCATCTACCATGGGTATTCTCATGGAAAAGAAAAATATGTACATAGATGATAGCTCAGGCCTAACGCCTACCGAGGTTCGTTCTAGAGCTCGTCGTATTGCGCGCGAGCATGGCGGCTTGTCGCTCATCATGGTCGACTACTTGCAGTTGATGCGAGTTCCTTCGCAATCGGATAACCGTACTTTAGAAATTGCGGAGATCTCTCGCTCGTTAAAAGCGCTGGCTAAAGAATTGAATGTGCCTGTGGTGGCTTTATCGCAGCTTAACCGTTCGTTGGAGCAGCGCGCCGATAAACGCCCAGTCAACTCCGACTTGCGTGAATCCGGTTCGATAGAACAAGATGCCGATTTGATCATGTTCATTTATCGCGACGAGGTGTATCACCCTGATAGTTCGTTAAAGGGTATCGCAGAGATTATTATAGGTAAGCAACGTAACGGCCCGATTGGTTCTGTACGGTTGACCTTCCAAGGGCAGTATTCTCGTTTTGACAACTATGCAGGCCCTGCATTTGACGATGAGTAATTTGATGAGCTACATGAAAGCGGCAACCGCCTGTATCGATCTCGATGCGTTAAAGCACAACCTACAGCGAGTAAAACAGCAGGCACCAAACAGTAAAATTATGGCGGTGGTCAAAGCAAATGGTTATGGTCATGGGCTTCGGCATGTTGCGAAACATGCACTGGGCGCGGATGCATTTGGCGTGGCGCGCATTGAAGAAGCGCTGCAACTGAGAGCGAGCGGTGTGGTAAAACCTATCTTGTTGCTTGAAGGTTTTTATTCCCCGATGGATCTTGCGGTATTGGTGACCAATAACATTCAAACCGTTGTTCACTGTGAGGAGCAGTTAGTCGCCTTAGAGCAAGCTCAATTAGATGTCCCAGTTAATGTTTGGTTGAAAATCGATAGCGGAATGCATCGTTTAGGTGTGCGCCCAGAACAATACCCCGATTTTTTAGAACGTTTGCAAGCGTGTAAAAACGTAGTGAAGCCATTGCGTTATATGAGTCATTTTGGTTGTGCCGATGAACTCGATAAATCAACCACTTCTGAGCAAATTGAGCTATTTTTAGCAATGACAAAAGGTCATGAGGGTGAAAGATCACTTGCTGCCTCCGCTGGTTTATTAGCTTGGAAGCACAGCCAGTTAGAGTGGGTTCGCCCAGGTATTATTATGTATGGCGTTTCTCCTTTTGATGATAACTCGGCGCAAGCGCTGGGCTATCAACCTGTAATGACATTAAAATCACACTTGATCGCAGTGCGTGATGTTAAAGCGGGAGAGAGTGTCGGCTACGGTGCCACTTGGACAAGCTTGCTTGACACTAAGGTTGGTGTTATCGCAATTGGCTATGGCGATGGTTATCCTCGTACTGCACCCAATGGAACTCCGGTTGTTGTCAATGGGCGTAAAGTGCCGATTGCAGGGCGAGTTTCAATGGATATGCTTACGGTCGATCTCGGTCCACAAGCCTGCGACAAGGTGGGGGATGAGGTTATTTTATGGGGAAAAGAGCTACCAGCCGAAGAAGTGGCCTCTCACATTGGCACGATCGCTTACGAGTTAGTGACGAAACTCACTTCTCGTGTTGAGATGTCGTATCAATAAAGCCAGAGTATGCACCCATTAGGTTTACCTGACCTAACTCAATATGAGAGCGGGTAAGCTGCGTCATAATGGCGCTCACAAAACGAATAACGACGTGTTGCCTTCCAAATATAGGCAGTCGATACCATTTTCTTTTTTGCTCAATCGGGGATTCCATCATTTTGAAACAGAGTTTAGGAATGATAGGAATAAAACCTACTGTCACATCGGGATAGATACCATGTTGAAAAATATCAATCCAACGCAAACCAACGCTTGGAAAGCACTGACTGCGCATTTTGAATCAGCGCAAGATATGGACCTTAAATCGCTTTTTGCACAAGATGCACAACGTTTCGATAAATTCTCGACTCGTTTTGGTTCAGATATTCTTGTTGATTACTCAAAAAACTTGATCAACGAAGAGACCTTACAACATTTACAAGCATTGGCGAATGAGACTGAACTAAAGTCAGCCATCGACGCTATGCTGAAAGGCTGCGCGATCAACCAAACTGAAGGCCGTGCTGTACTGCACACTGCGTTACGCAACCGCAGTAACACACCGGTCATGGTTGATGGTGAAGATGTGATGCCAGCCGTGAATGTGGTACTTGAGAAGATGAAATCGTTTTCTGAACGAGTAATTTCTGGCGAATGGAAAGGTTACACTGGTAAAGCGATTACCGATATTGTCAACATCGGTATTGGTGGTTCAGACCTTGGTCCATACATGGTCACAGAAGCACTTGCGCCGTATAAGAATCATCTTAATCTTCATTTCGTTTCTAACGTTGATGGAACACACATCGTTGAAACGTTGAAAAAAGTCAATCCAGAAACCACGCTATTTTTAGTGGCTTCAAAGACGTTTACTACCCAAGAAACCATGACCAATGCACATACGGCTCGTGATTGGTTCTTAGCGGAAGCAGGCGATGAAACTCATGTTGCAAAACACTTTGCGGCGCTGTCGACTAATGCGAAATCAGTCGCTGAGTTTGGTATTGATACAGACAACATGTTCGAATTTTGGGATTGGGTCGGTGGACGCTACTCACTATGGTCAGCGATTGGTCTATCCATTGTATTGGCTGTAGGCTATGACAATTTTGTGGAACTGCTGTCCGGCGCGCATGAGATGGATCAACATTTTGTGGCGACACCTTTTGAGCAAAATATTCCTGTGATCCTAGCCTTGATTGGTATTTGGTATAACAACTTCCACGGCGCCGAATCAGAAGCGATTCTGCCTTATGACCAATACTTACATCGCTTTGCCGCTTATTTCCAACAGGGCAATATGGAATCAAACGGTAAATACGTAGATCGTAACGGTCAAGCGGTAACTTACCAAACGGGTCCAATCATTTGGGGTGAGCCTGGTACTAATGGTCAACACGCCTTTTATCAATTGATCCACCAGGGAACAAAATTGATCCCGTGTGATTTTATTGCGCCAGCGCTCAGCCATAACCCAGCGGGTGATCATCACCAAAAATTGATGTCGAACTTTTTTGCTCAAACAGAAGCGTTAGCGTTTGGAAAAACGCAGCAAACCGTTGAAGCTGAGCTAAAAGCGGCGGGCAAATCAGCACAAGAAATGGCGGCAATCGCACCATTTAAAGTGTTTGAAGGGAACCGCCCAACCAACTCAATCTTAGTTAAGCAGATCACGCCACGCACTTTGGGCAACCTGATTGCGATGTACGAGCATAAAATTTTCGTACAGGGTGTTATTTGGAATATCTTCAGTTTCGATCAATGGGGCGTTGAGCTTGGTAAGCAGTTAGCAAACCAAATTCTGCCTGAGTTAGCCGACGATGCTCAAGTGAGTTCACACGACAGCTCAACCAATGGTTTGATTAACGCGTTTAAGACATTTAAAGCGTAATGCGTCAAAACCTTACTTGGATGTGAGTAAGGTTTTGTCCAAATAAAAAAGGTTGATACTTAACGGTATCAACCTTTTTTTCTTTAATGAAAGAGCTTACTCGAAACAGATTTCGATAAAAGCGTTACCCCACTGAGAGGTAAACGGCATGATAATAATTGCACCTTCGCATTTATGACGAATCGTGTGGCCTTTTCCTGAGACAACAACCGGAGTTGCCATATCAAAGTCAAAACCACTCTCGGCAAGAATACGTTTAGCTCCGCCTGTCACCATGTTGGTGATTTCGCCGACCATATCTGTCACTTCTTCATTGAGACCGTTGGGGCGTTCACCTAACATATTTTGCATGATTTCCAATGCTAGACTTTCATCAAAAGTAATAGACATGGAACCGCGGCTTTGACTACCAACCATACCAATTAAGCCAGAGACATCACCACGGGCAATCTCATCTTTCTTTACACGAGGTTTCTGTGGCTTCAATTCTAATGAAGCCATCGTTTTTAACACGTTCATTAAAGAAGCTAAAAACGGGTTTACAAATTCAGCGCGCATAACCTTCTTCTACTGTTTTTATACTTTCAGACTTGAGGAACACGTTTGGCAAACACCATGAGATTCAATAACGTGATTAACGATGTTAAAACCGTGTTTCTCAGCGTTGCTTGCTAGCAAGGCTATCAGACTATCATCTTGAAGTTCAATAACATTGCCACATTTGTCACAAATTAATAGGTGTGAAAAATGCTTATTAGCATTACAAGAGCAACATGAAATAAAGCTATTTGTTGACTCCACTCTATGAATAAAGCCTTGTTCTAACAAAAAGTCCAGAGCACGATACACCGTTGGTGGTTTCGCTTGGGGCTCGCTTTGCTTTAAATCTTCAAGCAATTCATAAGCACTGGATGCTTTTTTGCTTGAACAAATCAATTCAAACACTCTCTTTCGTTGAGAAGTTAGTCGTACTCCTCTCGCTGCGCATAGTTCTTCTATTTGTTTCGTTAGCTTGTGGTCCAAATTCATCACCATAACCATTGGACTTTAATAATAATATACTATTTCCAGATTAATAGCCTTGTAGCCTACAACATTTTCTGGAGTTAGTTAGCGATGTGATCGTTGTTTGCAACGAAAATAGTACTTAAATTACCTTATATCGATGCAAAACGATACAGAAGAAGAACTGTTGGCGCTATAAACTCGAAGCGATTACAATGCCAAACTTTGTTTTTGGCTGTAAGTTTAGCCATTGAAACTGACTGAATTGGGATATCTAAATCATGACTCACCCTTGTAGGCTATCAGTAGCACCGATGCTCGATTGGACTGACAATGGTCTCTAGCCTTTTAAAATCAGTAACTTGAGCATGTCTGTGAAAAAAAAGGGGAAAATAGGGGTAGAAAGTTGTCGCCTTGCATTTGTCTTTGCCTTCAGATCTCCATTGTATTCCCCATCAATAAATTTGCAATTATCAGCGCTCTGTTTTTGAGCCTCAACGTCTTAAATCGTAACGTCACCTTCGTTCTGGAAAGCATTGCTTTTGAATTATTAGCCATAACAAGAATAATTGAGACTTTAGTCACATTTGTTGAGTTTTTTGAAAAAAAATTCATCCTCGAAAATTCACATTGTTCTTATTAAACAGACTCTTAATGGTTATGTGCTAGTGTTTTGCCATACTTCTATTCCTTTCTAATGCTTGTAACATGATGACTTAAGTATTCGTTAGCCGTTAATAGAAGGGAGCAATGACATCACGTTCTGAACCGACCACAAGATCGCTTTTAGCTCAACAGTTCAATCATCAGCCCTTTATCCCCGTTGTTGACGTTGCCGGATCATTGTTCGGTATGGCAGCAACCACCATCAAACGAAAAGCTGCTCAGCAAGAGCTGCCGTTTCCTGTTGTTCGTCTCTGCGATTCTCAGAAATCTCCTTGGTTTGTGAGCTTTGATGATTTAGTGAAATTTGTTGAACGTAAACGACTAGAAAACGAGAGGGAGTGGAGGAAAAATAAAGGGTCGAGGAGGGCATCGTTTCGGTGCTAATTGATGCTCAGATTTTGCATCAATCACAATTGTTATTACACTCTAAAAAGAGGTGATTCCTAGCCAGCATAGATTTGTCATGACGTTCCTTACATTCTCAAATCGCTGGCAAAGAGGTGCGTTCCTACCCCTTTAATCCCCTCCCTAAAGCTGCCTCGCAGCATCAAAAAAACTCAACGTGATGAACCACAGTGGAAAAATAAGACGAACTGAGTGCATTCAGTTGCGAGTTAGCAAAGACGAAAAATTACAAATTTTTGCCAATGCCAACGGCAATGTCTCGGTTTGGCTGCGAACTATGGCCCTCAATCCCAATTCCTGCCACCACAAAAAACAATACAAAGAAATAAAACAAGATCCTGTACTGCTGCGTGAGGTGGCGCGAATTGGCAATAACCTTAACCAAATCGCCCGTTATATAAATAGCGCAAAAAAATCTGGCTCGTTGGTTGATTTGGTGGCGGTGCAAGCTCAGCTTGTGCAGATGAATGCCTTGTTAAGCGCTTTAATCAAATCAGCACCATGATTGTGAAGTTCTTTAAAGGCGATCACTCAGTTGTGACAAACGGCTTAGAGTATTTGGAGGGGGGCACTAAGCGCCGCAAAGTAAAACCTGTATTGCTCTCAGGAAATCCCGATATCACAAGGGAATGGCTCAAAAAAGCTAGCCGCTTCTCAAAGGCATTCACATACGGTTGCTTGAGCTTTGAAGAAGCCGATATCCCAGCTCACCAAAAGCTGCAACTGATGGCGTCATTTGAACAAACATTGCTGGCGGGACTCGCGCCAGAGCAATACGATATTGTCTGGATTGAACATCGTGATAAAGGGCGGATCGAACTGAACTTCCACATCGTTAACATGGAGTTGACGACAGGAAAATCACTAACACCTTATGTTCACAAGCGTGACATGGTGCGTATTGATACGTGGAAGAGCATTGCTAACGATACCTTTGGCTTTACCGACCCTAATGATCCAGCCAAAGCGCGAACCTTTATGTGGGGGGATAATTCGCAGCCTAGGCGCGAGCTGATGGCACAAATAGATACTTATCTATTCGAACTTGCAGCGACTGGTATTCTAAATTGCCAGCAAGATGTGGTTGATGTGTTGAATGAAATTGAGGGCATCACAGTCAGTCGCATTAGTAAATCATCCATTTCTTTTATCGCAGATGGATACCAAAAACCAATACGCCTCAAAGGCGAACTCTATGCAAAATCTTACTCAGGCATTGAAAACAGCGCAGCAAAACAGGAAGAACGAACTGCGAGTTTTGCACGCCAGCGTCACGAACGACTTAAAGCAAACAAACAAAAGCTTCAACAACGAAATCGGCATCTCGCTCATCAACGTCGAAAGATCTATAAAACGTCAACTCAAAATGCAGCGTCGTTACAATTGGCTGTATCCAATGCTTCTGAGCATAACAACATTACTTGGGGGAATGATGGTAGGCAGGTATCTGACACTAGAATACGAACTCAATTCATTTCAGCTCTGCCATCAAGTAGTGAGGTCGCAAGACAATCCGGCTCAGTTGTACTGCCAGATCACCAAACCACCGAAGAAAAGAATAAAAATCCAGTAAACCAATATGCTTACGACCATACTGACCAATCTAAAAGCCCTTCAACATGGGTATATGAAATCCTCACAAAGCTTGGAGAAGCAATTGCATCTCTTACAGGGTGCATTAGTCGAAGAGAGGCAGAGGCGCGAGAGCTTGGAGACATCTATCAAGCAACTCAACTCAACTGTGATCGCCTTGACCGAATGCTTAAAGAAAGAGGAGTGACACGAAGCACGCTAGAGCCGTTGCACAGATTTAAGCGTGGCGGCAACCAAGTCACAATTAGTCCCCTTCAACCAAGATCTGATTAACAACGGGTGCTTTTTGCTATTTGTAGGTCAGAAGCCAAGTAGTTAACACATATTTACGCATGCTATAAATGTGATGCTCATCTCACTTCTTGGTTGTTTTTTTCGATGAAAAACTAGACTGAATTACCAAGTAAAGTCAGTTTTCAATTTTATTAAACGCATGTTTTTTTAGGAATTGGAAATGTTTCATACTTGCTTTTATGTTAGTATAAGTTATTGATTTATATATTTTTAATATAAAGATTTCACGTTGACGGATGAAAATGACGAGCTATCATCACGGTATTGGACGGCATTCAGTTTGCCGAAATATTAAGATGAGAAATATGAAATTAATAACCTTCAAAGCACTACTGGCATCGATACTGAAAAGTGCCTCGTTTTTCAAAGTTAAATACATTGCAAAGAATCTGGTTGATGCAGGAATAATGCATGTATCAGTATTGGCGATGAGCAAGCAAGAACACATGATTGAAGCCATCCTGAAAGCGGCGAAAAGCAAGGACGTTGCCAAAGCTATGAGTAAAGCTGCTCGGTATTACTTGTCTGTTCACCCATGTGACGTTGAGAGATTATTAAATTGTTCGAAGTCAGAACGAAAAAAACTATTTGAACGGGGTTACTTAGAGATTGGTTATGGATGTTCTTTCAAGTATGGCTGGGTTGATTACGCGACATTAGATTCGATGGCAGCAGTGACGGATAAGTTTGATAACATCAAACAACGTTTTGAAAAAGAGAAAGCCAAGAATCGAAAAGATGGTGCGAAGAAAGCAGCCAAAAGCCGCAAGCAAAAGAATAAACTGGTTCAACACCAAGAATGCTAACTATTAAAAATTGGTAACCACGTTCACAAGGTAAATAAATGAGAAATTATTTATGTAGCAAATGCAATTTATGAGGTTCTAGCTGACAATGTCGGCACAGCCTACGCAGAAGAAAAAATGCTTGAGATGGAAAAAATGACCAAGCACGAATGCTTGGGTTGGTGTACTAAACTCGATGGAAATAATTTGTTGAGCTTGGCTAAAAAGCTGGATGCCAACGCTGATGAGTTGCGTATTGCTATCAAAGTTCTTAATCAAAATGTGTAAGAACTGGAACTCGCTTTTTAGACCCACACAAATGTGGGTTTTGTTTTATGTATACATTTTCAAAGCGCATCATCTTGATGCCACCGTTAGAGCGGTAACTCACTAGCAATTAAGCGTATTTAGATAGCGTTCAAATGAACGGCGTTGCTCTGATGAGAAAATCACCCCCGTGCTTGATAGCTTTTCAATGTCTTTGGTTGATGGCTCCAAGCGAGTCAAAGCTCTGCTGGTGCGCCACTCAACCAGCCAAACAGTGAAAAACAGGGCAGAAATACAGAACGCAGCCACACCTGAAAGTAAGCCTATGATCACTCTTGACCACCAAAATACGTTTAGAAAAGGAAAGATCGAATACGACAACGTTGCGGCAAGCGCACTAATAAACATGATCATATACCCCTGTCCTTTAACTCGCTCTGCCTTTATTAATATCGTAAGTAGCTCTTTAGAGGCAACATCGCCCATTGCATCTTCTCATCATTGTGTACGTTGCACGAACGTTAGAGTCAAAATAATACGTCATGCAACGCATAGGGTTGTAATAAGTTAACTAATTTCTAGCGCCGGAAGTTAGGTAAACCAGCCAGTAACTTATCCGATATTACCTTTATGACACGCCGTTTTAGCTTCTTTTTGTACTCGATACAAGCGTCAAGGTTGTCTATAGTGATATTCGTGTCATCGAAGTCATCAACCAATTTGAATGCATTAAGAGTCGTTTCTATAGCCTCTTTGAGAACTAAGAACTTCCTTGTCTTGTTGGTGACGTCGGTTGATGTAATGAAGCCTGTTTCGGTGCAGTGTTCAATCACCAAATCCTCAACTCTCAGATTGTGGTATTTTTCTTTAGCTTCATTATCAAGAGCTTCATATGAGAAAGGATTATTTTTTCTAGAGAAAGGAATGTTTTCCATAAGTGTTTTGTTATAAGGATAACAACTTTGATGGGAATTTAAACTGAATGGCAGCAAGCAATTTTCTTTATCTCTTTCATCGTTGCCAATGCATCAGCATCGGCAACTTCAGTTGCTTTGAATATGGGGGATGGTTTGAACTTAAAGTGATCAATTAGATTAAATCCCCTCGGGTAGTCGAGTTACATTGAAGCTAGCAACCTCGATCCTTGCTCGACGTTTTGTTTTGCTTGCTCGCTGCAATTCTTCTATGTATATCTCAAGATCTGTATTCGCCATCACGTCATCAATGGGCTTTTGAATCAATCGGGAGTCAAAGTGATGTCGAAACTCGTCATCAGCAATCTTGAAACGCTTTCGGATTTCACTAACAGAAACAGAGAACCTTCCAGATGCTCCTTTTTTGAGTTCATAAAGGCACCAGTGGTA
>NZ_JAMQXI010000074.1:0-67807 GCF_024743775.1 Vibrio sp. RM-69-4 | reverse complement strand
CCACGTAGCGAAACGCAAGTTGCGGATATCGCGAAAGGTGGTTACATCCTAAAAGAGTGCGCGGGTCAGCCTGAGCTTATCCTGATTGCCACTGGCTCTGAAGTTGAACTGGCGGTGAAAGCCGCAGACCAACTTACAGCCGAAGGTAAGAAAGTGCGCGTAGTGTCAATGCCATCTACCGATGCGTTTGATAAACAAGACGCAGCCTACCGCGAAGCCGTACTACCAGCAGCCGTGACTAAGCGTATTGCAATTGAAGCAGGTATCGCGGATTTCTGGTACAAGTACGTGGGTTTTGGCGGCAAGATCATCGGTATGACTACCTTTGGTGAGTCAGCACCGGCGGATCAACTGTTCAAAATGTTCGGCTTTACAACTGAAAACGTGGTGAAACAAGCACAAGAACTGCTTGCTTAAGTCTTCTTATTTTTAATGCAAAAGCCCAGCGAGTCATTCGCTGGGCTTTTTTGATCTTGATGTTTATGGTGCTTTCCATTCTTCAGGACAGGCTTGACGTAGCGCGTCGATAAACAGACGCAGTTTGAGCGGATGTCTGCCTGCTGGATAATGACAACTAATTTCAGTGGGTGGCGACAACCATTCTGGCAAACATGCTTGCACACTGTTTGGGTGCGCTTGTTCAAAGCCTTTGGCAAACCATGTCGGCAGTAAGCCGATGCCTCTTCCTTTGGCTATCGCATCCGCTTGCATAGCTAAATTATCACTCTGCAAGCGGCTTGTGAGCGCAGGTAAAAGATAGCTGCCGTGAATAGGATGGATGAGAGCCAAGGCTTCTTGGCGAAAAGCGATAAAATCAATCCAAGGATGTTTGACTAGATCTTGTGGATGCTCTGGCATGTCGTTATTGGCAAGATAGTGTGGCGACGCATAAGGTGAATATTGCCAATGGCCGAGCAATTCACGTCTCCAGCCTTGTTGAGCAAACGGGCCAATCCAAATCAATAAATCAGGCTCAAGATGCGACTCTTCTGCCACATATTGGCTGTAGAGTCGAATGTTGATTTCGGTGTGGGTTTGCATGAATTCATCCAATACATTGCTCAACCAGCCACGAATTAAGTTCGGATGAACCACCAAGGTCATTTCACCGCTGATTTGGTTATTAAACTCTTGCAGTGCTTCATGGCTTTTTTCTGCTAATTCAAGCAGTTGTTCTGTATAAACTGCAAAAACTTGCCCAGCTTTAGTCAAAGTTAGACGGTTGCCTTGCCGAGCAATTAAGGCTTGTCCGAGATCGTTTTCCAAAGACGCCAAACGTCGACTGAGTGTGGACTTAGGCTGTTCCAGCGCTTTCGCCGCCGCAGTCAGGCTTTTGTATTGACAGAGAGCATGGAAAGCTTTGATCGCACTGAAATCATGCATAAGTAAAATGGCCTTTTAATCTAATCATCACTGTGTTCCATATTCGGTATCGACCATTCCATCTGTCTATCTATCTCAATCATCAAAATTATGAATAATCCACTCCTGAAATTAATAATCATTATCATTTAAAGGAGTGGTACATGTCCAGACTCAATCCGCTGAATGTTGCAATTACTGCAGCGCTCGGGTTATTCACCTCATCACACGTGTTCGCTGAAGAAATTCAATCTTATGAGAAATTAGTGGTGACGGCGGCTGGTTTTGAACAAACACAAGCGCAGGCTCCAGCGAGTATCAGTGTGATTACACGAGAAGAGTTGCAATCACGTTATTATCGTGATGTAACCGATGCACTGCGCAGTGTGCCGGGCGTGTTGGTGACTGGAGGTGGTGACAAAACAGACATCAGCTTGCGCGGTATGAGTTCAAACTACACTTTGATGTTAGTCGATGGTAAGCGTCAATCTTCACGTCAAACTCGACCAAATAGTGATGGCCCAGGTATTGAGCAGGGATGGATGCCACCACTGCAAGCCATTGAACGAATTGAAGTGATTCGTGGCCCAATGTCGACTTTGTATGGTTCAGATGCGATTGGTGGTGTGATCAACATCATCACACGAAAAGATAATCAAGAGTGGTCAGGCAGTGTTCAGTTGGATACGGTTTTCCAAGAAAATCGCGATTCTGGCGATCAGAACGGCGTCAACTTCTTCCTGACAGGGCCACTGGCCGACAATCTTTCTCTGCAAGTTTATGGACAGAGTACCGAACGCGATGAAGATAAGATTGAACGTGGCTACCAAGACAAAAGCTTAAAAAGTTTAACTTCAAAGTTGAACTACCAACTTAATGAGCAGCATGATCTGACTTTTGAAGTGGGTACTTCCGCACAAGATCGCCGAGGCAATGTGGGGTTATCCGTGCCAACGACAGGTTGTAAAGGTGGGTGCGAAGACAGCTTAAACGAATACCGTAGAACCTATATTTCCCTTTCTCACCAAGGGGATTGGGGTGACTATGGTATGTCGGATACTTATGTCCAACGTGAAGTAAGTAACAATAAAAGCCGTGAGATGGAGATCATCAATACGGTGGCTAAATCAAGCTTAGTGGTGCCATTGACTAACAATACAGCAACCGTAGGCATTGAGGCTTCACATTCAAAGTTAGAAGATTTCACCTCAAATAAAGCCTCTGATTTAACTCAGATTGAAAGCACTCAATGGGCGGCGTTTGTTGAAGACGAGTGGCGCATGACCGAGTCGTTTAACCTAACCTTAGGTGGCCGTGTTGACCACGATGAAAATTATGGTTCTCATTTTAGCCCAAGAGCGTATGGCGTGTGGACCATCAATCCAGCGTGGATTCTGAAAGGTGGCGTGGCAACGGGTTTCCGTTCACCGCAGCTCAGAGAAGTCACGCCAAATTGGGCGCAGGTGAGTCAAGGCGGTAATATTTACGGTAATCCAGACTTAAAACCTGAAACCTCGATTAACAAAGAGTTGGGGTTGATGTACCAAAATGGAGAGGGTCTTAACGCGAGTTTGACTTTCTTCCATAATGATTTCAAAGACAAAATTACCCGTGTTGTGTGCCCAAGCAACGTCTGTACTGCAGGCCCGAACGAGTGGGGCTCTGATCCCACTTATCGAGTGAACGTTGATGAAGCGTACACGCGTGGGGTCGAAAGTACGCTCGGTTTACCTATCACAGAAACGGTTTATTTCAACGCGAGCTATACCTTTACTGACTCAGAGCAAAAAACCGGAAAATATCAAGGTATGCCACTTGAGCAACAACCTGAGCATCGCTTCAGCGCTGATATTGATTGGCAAGCGACTGACAACTTGAGCAGTTGGTTGAAGCTGACTTATCGTGGAAAAGAGAGCAACCCAGTCACTGGCCCTTCTCGTAGCAGCTTGATTGAGCCAGCTTATCAGTTCATCGATACTGGCATCACTTACGCGCTTTCTTCTCAAGTAAGCTTGAAAGGTGCGATTTACAATCTACTCGATGAAGAAATTTCATACCAAGAATATGGCTATGTAGAAGATGGACGTCGTTATTGGTTAGGTATTGACGTTAATTTTTAAACCATCAATACCGCAAATGAAATGGCTCCCGTTTGGTGAGCCATTTTTTATGGACATCTTTCTTGTCGTAGCCGCTGTTGCTTGTACCTTGAGTCTGTTTAGAAACAGAATCTTTTGCGACAACTGATGGCTTGGGGTGTTGCTCTTGGTCGCTATCGGTTACTATCTGTACCACGAAAAAAGTTAAGACGATGGAATGATGCTTAAAGTCGCGATCAATGGTTTTGGGCGTATCGGGCGCAACGTGCTGCGTGCGATATATGAAAGTGGAAAAAGTCAGCAGATAAAAGTGGTAGCGGTGAATGAGCTGGCGCTACCTGATGCCATGGCGCACCTACTGCAATACGACACTACTCATGGTCGATTTGGTAAAAAGATCACCAATGATCAAGAGCATATCTATGTTCATCATGGGCTGGATGAGCATGACTCGATTCGAATTTTGCACCTTAGTGAAATCAAACTTCTGCCATGGCGCGATTTAGGCGTTGATATTGTGCTCGACTGCACGGGTGTGTACGGCTCAAAAGCCGATGGTTTGGAGCACATTGAGGCAGGCGCAAAGAAGGTACTCTTTTCACATCCCGGCTCACATGATCTGGATAATACGATCATTTATGGGGTCAACCATGAGACGCTAACCGCAGAACATCGCATTGTGTCAAACGGATCCTGTACCACCAACTGCATTGTACCGATTATTAAAGTGCTTGATGAAGCGTTTGGTATCGATTCAGGAACCATTACCACCATTCACTCGTCAATGAATGATCAACAAGTGATCGATGCCTACCACACCGATTTGCGTCGAACACGTTCTGCAAGCCAATCCATCATTCCAGTGGACACCAAGTTGCACAAAGGAATTGAAAGGATCTTTCCGAAATTTTCTAACAAATTTGAAGCGATATCAGTGCGCGTACCGACAGTTAATGTCACCGCGATGGATTTGAGTGTCACAATTAATACAAATGTGAAAGTTAATGACGTAAATCAAACCATTGTGAACGCATCTCAGTGTACATTACGTGGCATTGTTGACTATACTGAAGCTCCGCTTGTTTCCATCGATTTTAACCACGATCCCCATAGTGCGATTGTTGATGGTTCACAAACAAGAGTGAGCAACGGGCAGCTTGTTAAAATGCTCGTTTGGTGTGATAACGAATGGGGCTTTGCGAATCGCATGCTGGATACGGCACTCGCAATGCAAGCATCCGAGTAGTAGCAGGATGATGGAGATTTATTTATTTTCAGGCTTGAAATAAATAACTCAAATCTCCATATCGATAACCAGTTTGAAGAATTTATAGGCTCGGCAAGGTTGCCGGGTTTCCAAAAACTTTATTTATTAATATTTGAGAGGACAAACCATGTCTGTAATCAAGATGACCGACCTGGACCTAGCAGGTAAACGCGTATTTATCCGTGCTGACCTAAACGTACCAGTGAAAGATGGCAAAGTAACTTCTGATGCACGTATTCTTGCATCGCTACCAACAATTCAGCACTGCCTAGCGGCGGGCGCTAAAGTGATGGTTACTTCTCACCTAGGTCGTCCAACTGAAGGCGAATACGCGGAAGAGTTCTCTCTACTACCAGTGGTTAATTACCTAAACGACGCTCTAGATTGCGAAGTGAAACTGGCAAAAGATTACCTAGATGGCCTAGAGCTAAACGCAGGTGAGCTTGTTGTTCTAGAAAACGTTCGCTTTAACAAAGGCGAGAAAAAGAACGAAGAAGAACTATCTAAAAAATACGCCGCTCTTTGCGACGTATTTGTGATGGATGCATTTGGTACGGCTCACCGTGCACAAGCCTCAACTCACGGCATTGGTATGCAAGCACCTATCGCTTGTGCTGGTCCACTATTGGCAGCAGAACTTGAAGCACTAGGCAAAGCTATGGATAACCCAGAGCGTCCATTAGTGGCTATCGTTGGTGGCTCAAAAGTGTCTACTAAACTAACGGTTCTAGAATCGCTATCTAAAATTGCTGACCAACTGGTTGTTGGCGGTGGTATTGCTAACACTTTCATTGCAGCAGCAGGCCACAACGTAGGTAAGTCTCTATATGAAGCAGACTTGCTTGAAACGGCTAAAAAGTTGATGAAAGAGTGTTCTATTCCAGTAGCAACAGATGTTGCTTGTGCAAAAGCCTTTGATGAAAACGCAGAAGCGGAAATCAAAAACGTGGCGGATGTTCAAGATGACGATATGATTTTCGACCTAGGTCCAGACTCAACCGCACAACTGGCTGAAATCATCGCTAACGCAAAAACCATTCTATGGAACGGTCCTGTTGGCGTATTTGAATTCAAAAACTTCGAAGCAGGTACAAAAGGTATCTCTGAAGCGATTGCGAAATCTGCAGGTTTCTCAGTGGCTGGTGGTGGTGACACACTAGCGGCAATCGACAAGTTCGGTATCAAAGCCGACGTATCTTACATCTCTACTGGCGGCGGTGCATTCCTTGAGTTTGTTGAAGGCAAAGTACTACCAGCGGTTGAAATGCTAGAAGCACGCGCGAAAGCTTAATGACTAATGAAAGCGGGAGTGATTCCCGCTTTCTTGTTTGCTGCACGTGTGTTTTTATTCTGATAGAATGACGCCAGTTGTGAGCAAACGTTTGCAAGAATTTAAACTTAACTGTTTTATTTTTAAAACGATAGAAAAAATAGGATCAAATCCATGTCTAAGATCTTCGATTTCGTAAAACCAGGCGTAATTTCTGGCGATGACGTACAGAAAGTATTTGAAGTTGCAAAACAAAATAACTTTGCTCTTCCTGCAGTAAACGTAGTGAACACTGACTCTATCAATGCGGTTCTTGAAGCTGCATCTAAAGTTAAAGCGCCAGTGGTTGTTCAGTTCTCTAACGGTGGCGCGGCTTTCTTTGCTGGTAAAGGCGTTAAACTTGCTGGTCAAGGTGCACAAATCCTAGGTGCGGTTGCTGGCGCGAAATATGTTCACGCTGTAGCAGAAACTTACGGTGTGCCTGTTATTCTTCACACTGACCACGCTGCGAAGAAACTACTTCCTTGGATCGACGGTCTACTAGACGCAGGCGAAGAGTTCTTCGCTCAAACTGGTAAGCCTCTATTCTCTTCTCATATGCTAGACCTTTCTGAAGAGTCTCTAGAAGAGAACGTTGAAACTTGTGCGAAATACCTAGAGCGTATGGCTAAAATGGGTATGACTATCGAGATCGAACTGGGTTGTACTGGTGGCGAAGAAGACGGCGTAGACAACTCAGACATGGATTCATCTGAGCTGTACACTTCTCCTGAAGACGTAGCTTACGCTTACGAGAAATTGAGCGCAGTGAGCCACCGTTTCACTATCGCAGCTTCTTTCGGTAACGTACACGGTGTTTACCAAGCGGGTAACGTGGTACTGACTCCAACTATCCTACGTGATTCACAAGCGTATGTTTCTGAGAAATTTGGCCTTCCAGCGAACTCTCTAAACTTCGTATTCCACGGTGGTTCTGGTTCTTCTGAAGCCGAGATCAAAGAGTCAATCAGCTATGGTGTTATCAAAATGAACATCGATACTGATACTCAGTGGGCAACTTGGGACGGTATCCGTCAGTACGAAGCTGAAAACCATGATTACCTACAAGGTCAAATTGGTAACCCTACGGGTGAATCTGCGCCAAACAAGAAATACTACGATCCACGCGTATGGCTACGTGCTGGTCAAGCATCGATGGTTGCTCGTTTAGAGAAAGCCTTCGCTGACCTTAATGCGATCGACGTACTATAAGTTCATTTATCTGGACTAAGTGATGAACCCGCTCAATGAGCGGGTTTTTTTATGGCCGAGATTCAGACAAAATGACTGGCGGATTGTTAAAATATTGCTTAACCTCTAACAAGCTCATATCAATGCTTCCAAGTAACTATTTGTTTTGTCAGTGTTTACATAAAACTGACTTTGCAACATAACCAAAGTGAGATATTGTGCCAAAAAACTGACACTCTACTGTCAGTCGTTTTTTGTCTTTGATGTTCAGTGGTAACAACAACATTCAAAATGATTTTATAAAGAGGAAATGCAATATGTCAGGTGAATCAATGGGCATCGAAGCTCCATTAGTCGATGGTTTAGCGCAAGCCAATACTTGGCTGACCAATAATTCAGATCTTTTGATACAATACGGCGTCAATATTATTTCCGCTATTCTGATCCTATTTATCGGTAACATTGTTGTTAAAGCTGTCGCTGGAAGTGTTGCCAAGGCTCTGAAAAAGAAAGACATGGACAAAGCAGTTGTTGAGTTTGTTCATGGTCTAGTCCGTTATACGCTATTTGTGGTGGTATTAATTGCCGCTTTAGGTCGCATTGGTGTGCAAACCGCTTCTGTTGTGGCCATTATCGGTGCGGCTGGATTGGCGGTTGGTTTAGCGCTACAAGGCTCCCTATCAAACTTTGCTGCGGGCGTTTTGATTGTGGCATTCCGCCCATTCAAATCCGGTGATTACGTGGAAGTGAGTGGTACTGCTGGATCGGTTGAATCGATTCAAATTTTTTCAACAGTACTGCGCACGCCTGACAATAAAATGGTGATTGTGCCTAATGGTTCGATCATCAGTGGCCCAATTGTTAACTATTCACGCCATGACACTCGTCGTATTGATTTGGTGATTGGTGTTTCTTATAAGTCCAATCTGCAAAAAACCAAGGAAGTGCTGGCTAAAGTAGTCGCGGCAGAGCCTCGTTTGTTGAAAGATCCTGCACCGACTATCGGTGTAATGGCCTTGGCCGATTCTTCAGTCAATTTTGTGGTTCGCCCTTGGGTGAAAACGGCAGAGTATTGGGCTGTTTATTTTGATTTGTTACAAGCCATCAAAGAAGAGTTGGATAAAGAAGGTATTGAGATCCCATTCCCACAAATGGATGTTCATCTGAATAAAATGAATTAATTTATTTTCAATCAAGTGAAAAGGGCATGAAATGATTATTCAGTTCATGCCCTTTCTTTTTGTTGGTTACACTTACATCAGATATTGAATTGCCAGCCCTTTTGCAAGGATAAAGGCGATGCTAAACATCATTATAGCCACGGCCATATCTATTCCTTTCTTCACGTTAGGCTTTGAGAGCGTCGGCCCCAGTTTCGCAGCACCAATTGATAAAGAATAAAACCATACAAAAGAGGCCATCATGGTTCCTAGCGCAAACGCGATGCGATCATGGCCTTCAAACTGACCACCAATCGATCCCAAAATCACAACCGTATCTAAGTATAAATGTGGGTTAAGCACAGTAACGGCTAACGCGCCCAAGATAACCGTTCGTTTACCACGTGCGATCACTTCGCCATCCGATTCATTAGTGCTTGTTGAAGTGAAGGCACTCCTTAAAGAAATAAATCCATAAAATGAGAGAAAAGCAACACCGCCTAAGGTAACCGAGGTCAGTAAGATTTCGTTACTTGAGAGTAGGGCACCGCCACCAAATATACCCAGAGAAATAAAAATCACATCCAGTAGACTACAGATGGTCGCCGTCGTTAAGTGGTGATTGCGCTTAATTCCTTGGTTTAGCACATAGGCATTTTGTGCACCAATAGGAATAATCATCGTTGCACCTAATCCAAAACCTTGTAGCAAAATCCACACATTCACAGCTCACCTCATCGTAATAATTCAATACAGTGAGCGCACAATAGCGAGAGTATAAAAATAAGTATAATTAATGATTTTAATATTATATTAGTAATACTAATAATCATAAAAAGGAGCCTTGGATGAGAGGGCTAGATTACAAATGGATTGAGGCATTAGATGCGGTACTGCAACAAGGAAGCTTTGAACGAGCCGCTGAAAATCTCTATATTTCACAATCGGCTATTTCTCAAAGAATCAAGCAATTAGAGAGATTTATCGCCCAACCGGTCCTGATTCGAGAGCAGCCACCAAGGCCAACGCTGGTGGGAAAAAAATTGCTAGGGCTGTATCGTAGGGTGTGTTTGCTTGAAAATGAACTGGTGCCTGAATTGATGAATGAGGAGAATACGCGGCCCGTTTCAATAGCTATTGCCACTAATGCGGACAGTTTGGCCACTTGGTTACTTCCTGCGTTATCGAATACGATGAAAACGCGGCAAGTTGAGTTGAACCTGACGGTTTTCGGTGAGTCACGTACGATCGAAAAAATTAAAAATGGCGAAGTAGCTGGCGCAATAAGCTTAGAATCGCAAGCCATTCCTGGTTGTCATGCTGACTACTTAGGCCGAATGGACTATGTGTGTGTTGCCAGCCCGGAGTTTTATCAGCGTTATTTCTCTCAAGGTGTGAACTTTCATACCTTAAAAAAAGCACCAGCGGTATCGTATGATCAGTATGATGATCTGCATAAAAAATATTTGCATGATCATTTCAATGTGCCAAGAGATGCCGTCATAAACCATACCGTGGGTAGTTCAGAAGCTTTTGTTAAATTAGCCCTATCCGGTGCGGCGTATTGTTTGATCCCCCGCTTACAGATAGCACAAGAGCTCGAAATAGGCACGCTTACTGACATTACACCAGGGTTCATTTTAACCAACCGTATTTATTGGCATCATTGGCAGTTAGAAACGGGAATATTACAGGAAATCTCTCAGGCCATCGTTCAATATGCTCGCCAAGTGTTGCCGCAATGACAAAAGTTCAACGTCAAAGTTGTGTCATTTCATAAGCTATTAACTGTGCTTATATAGAGTATCGCCTATGATGTATTCACCCATTTGAGTAAGGTAACTCCCATGAAATTAATGACAAGTGTAACGCTATTATCTGGATTGCTCAGTTTTGGTTCTATGGCGCAGGAAATGAATTTTCCTCATCTTTCAACGACAGGTTATGGTGAAGTCGTTGCGGCACCTGATATGGCTGAGTTTTCAGTTAAAGTGGTTGAATCAACGCTGACGGCGGAGCAGGCAAAAAGAGCGGTCGACAAAGTGGTAGAAGCATTTGTGGCGCGTTTGAAAGAATCCGGTGTGACTTCCCAACAAATATCGAGTTCAAATCTCTACCTTGCCCCTCAATATCACTACCCTAAGTCCGGCAAGCCTGAGTTAGTGGGTTATCAAGCAACAAGAAGTGTCACGGTTGAGGTTGAAGATTTAAGCCAGCTTAATCAATACCTTGATGTAGCACTCGGTGAGGGCATTAACCAAGTCGACAATATTCAACTTAAAGTTCGGAATCAAGAGCAATACCAGCAACAAGCTCGGCTAGCGGCGATTCAAGATGCGAATACCAAAGCGCTATCATTGGCGGAAGGATTTAAGTTGAAATTAGGTGATGTGTGGCAGATAGACTACAACTCGCCCAGCGTGCAGCCGATTATGATGCGTGCTATGGCAATGGATGCAAAATCTGAATCTAATAGTTACCAAGACTCGACGCTTATTATTCGCGATAGGGTGGACGTAGTCTATCAATTAAACAACTAAGCCCTTATCTAAGCTACTGATTAATTAGTTAATTTAAAATGGATAAAAACGAGCTTTTACTTCCATAAATTGATTGTATTATTAATCGGTAGCTTTTTGTTTTGTCTATTTTTTAAGATGCTATAATCCGCTCATCACTATTTAGGGTTAATATTTAGACAAGTCATGAGATACACAAAAATAATCAGCATCCTTCTCATCATTTGTTTCTTATTCAGCGCAATAGTGACTGGGTATTACTATCAGCGCTACCAAGAAGTGAAAGACAACGCAACGCAAAACACAGTAGCGGAAGCGTTTGATCAACTCAATGAAAGTGAGCGACAGTATCGGGGGTTGAAAGCTCAGGTCGGTTCCATTATTGATTTGCTTAGTCGAAGCCAAAGTTTGTATGAATTTATTTTTTCTCCTTCAGAGATAAATCAGCAGCATCTTGAAAATATATGGTCTTCGGTTGCTGAAAAGCAAACATGGTATAGCTCAATTGCGCTTTTAGACGTGTCTGGGCATGAACAACTTCGGATTCATTATTCTGCGACTAATCATTTGGCTTCTAGTGTAAAAACACAGCAAGACAGCTCACATCATGACTACATTGCTTTTGCAGAAAATCTCTCAGAGGGAGATGTGGGTGTATGGGGCATTACATTGGCAGATGCTCCGAGCAGAGCGGCTATACAGCCTATGCTATGCGTAATCACGCCAGTTACCGTATTAGGGGAGCGAAAAGGCTATTTGGTTCTCAATGTTGATATTTGGTCACAATCTTCGCGCTTAACTCATGCGCGTGATCCACAGTTAACTCCTGAGCTTATCGGCGACTCCGGTTTCTACTTGTCTTCTAGCGATAAAACCAAATTATTTGGAGATTTATTACCCTCTAACCAGCACGTAAATCTGGCACTTCAATTACCGAAAACCTGGCAACAGATGCAGCTTAAGCCTTCTGGGTACGTGCTAGAAAATAACAAGATGACTGTATATACAACCCTTAAGTTTACCTCACTGAAACCCGTCTTTTTAATTATTCAATTCACTGATGAGCAGTTAGATCATCGAGCCCAGCGTGACGTCAACGACTTAATCAAAGAAGCTTTTTTTGTCTTCTTCGTTGTACTCATTTTTGCGCTTCCCATGGTTTCCATGGCGTTGCATTACCATCATCGAAGTATTGAAAGCAAACTGGCAAGAGCAGCCTTGAATGGTATGTCTGCAGTGATGATCTCAGACAGAAAGCACAAAGTGATGATGGTTAATGGCGAATTTGAAAAGATTACCGGTCTGACTATTGACGAGATAAAAGGCAGTAACGCATTAAAGTTACTGCTCAGTCCAAATGGTATGGAGTTTATGCTCGAAGTACTTGAAGAGGTATCGCAGCAACATTTCTGGGAAGGTGAAGTAGAAATGGTCAATACGCAAGGTGAGACTCTAACCGCCATCATGAGAATTCAAGCGATTAAAGAGGCGACTAAAGTCAGTTATTATATTACGTCTTTAGTCGATATTACTCAGCACAAAGAGCTTGAAAACCGATTACGAGAATTGAGCGAAAAAGACGCGTTAACTCAGCTATGGAATCGCCGCAAATTTGAAGCAGAATTGCAGCATCATACGCACCTCATTCAACGTTATCCCGAAAGCCATCATGTTTGCCTTGTCTTAATTGATATTGATTACTTTAAACGAGTGAATGATGAACAAGGACATGATGAAGGGGATCGCGTCATTATTAAAGTTGGTGAGATTTTG
The DNA here is from genome assembly GCF_024743775.1 of Vibrio sp. RM-69-4. Classification (NCBI taxonomy): domain Bacteria; kingdom Pseudomonadati; phylum Pseudomonadota; class Gammaproteobacteria; order Vibrionales; family Vibrionaceae; genus Vibrio; species Vibrio sp. RM-69-4. The sequence goes on along the minus strand of NZ_JAMQXI010000074.1, from coordinate 55,127 downwards.
AGCCAAACATTGCGTACCACGGATTTTCTGGCACGTATTGGCGGTGAAGAGTTTGCGATTATTATGCCGCATACTTCTGTCGAAGAGGCGGAGATTGTCTTGAACCGCTTACGAGTAGCGGTAGAGCAAAGCCTCACCGTGACTATCAGCGCTGGCTTTACTGACTTAACCGCAGATGGTAAACGCTCGTATAAATGCGCTGACATTGCTTTATATGAGGCGAAAACCTTAGGACGAAATCGAATTTCACTGTGTAAAAGCAGTGATGATCTTGCTTAAGGCATACCGCAAAGAGTGATGGGTTTGGCAAGTAAAGTGTAAATAGCGAAAATAAAAAATCGGGGCAAGCCCCGATTTTTTCTGCTTTGTATTCGACGTTCGATTATAGAACGTGAACAGAAGCTGTGTTGGTTGTACCTGAGGCAACAAGTGCACCAGAAACCATCACTACGATGTCACCCTTCTTGCCTAGACCAGAAGCCAGTGCAATCTCTTTACCATTGATGTAGAACGCATCAGTGCTGTCGATAGTATCAACAACAACCGGTGTTACACCTTTAGTCAGAACAAGTTGAGCCGCCGTTTTCTTGTTAGTGGTTACAGCAATGATGTTCGCAGTTGGGAAGTACTTACGCACTGAACGAGCTGATTTACCCGCTTCAGTTGCGACCACGATAAGTGGAGCCGCCAATTTCTCAGCAGTATCTACCGCACCTTTACATACGGCTTCAGTAATGCGTAGGCGTGGGCTGTCTAAACGAGAACCCAACTCAGCTTGTAGAACGCGGTCTGTACGAGCACAGATTTGCGCCATGATAGTGACCGCTTCAACAGGGTATTTACCTTTTGCTGTTTCGCCAGAAAGCATCACTGCATCTGTACCATCCATTACCGCGTTGGCTACGTCGCCAGCTTCTGCGCGAGTTGGACGTGGGTTCTTGATCATTGAATCAAGCATTTGAGTTGCTGTGATAACCACTTTACGTGCGCGGTTACATTTTTCGATCATCATCTTCTGTGCAAAGATAACTTCTTCAGCAGGGATCTCAACACCTAGGTCGCCACGAGCAACCATGATACCGTCAGAAAGCTCAAGAATTTCGTCGAAGTTATCAACGCCTTCTTGGTTTTCAATTTTAGAGATGATTTGGATATCTGCGCCACCGTTTGCTGTTAGCAGTTCGCGGATTTCACGTACGTCGTCAGCTTTACGAATGAAAGAAGCCGCAACAAAATCAACGCCTTGCTCACAACCAAATTTAAGGTCTGCTTTATCTTTTTCAGAAAGAGCTGGAAGGTTCACTGAAACGTTAGGAAGGTTAACACCTTTGTTTTCACCTAGCGCGCCGTTGTTCAGCACTTTACATTTCACTTCAGTTTCTGTGGTTGCAATCACTTCCATTTCAATCAGGCCGTCATCAACCAAAATTTTGTTACCTACAGTAAGGTCTTTAGCAAAACCTAAGTAAGTCACGGCAACTTTATCTTTGTTACCTACAACGGTTGCATCAGTAGTGAAAGTGAAATCCTGGCCAGCCACGAGATCAACGTCATCACCATTTTCTAGTTTGATGGTACGGATTTCAGGACCTTTAGTGTCTAAAAGGATCGCAAGCTGTTTACCAGTGTTTTCCATTACTTTACGGAAGTTCGCAATACGAGTGCCGTGTTCTACGAAGTCACCGTGAGAGAAGTTCAAACGCATAACGTTCATGCCAGCATTCACTAGCTCAGTAAGCTTCTCTACAGATTCAGTTTTAGGGCCAATCGTACATACGATTTTGGTCTTTTTCATGGAAGGTTCTCTCCGGTAAATATGATTACAATTTGAAGTTGGTTGAGTGTTCTAGCGTCATCACAAGCGGCAATTTTTCTTATCTATTACCCAACAATATTAGTGTGATTTTGTGACATTAGAGCTGAAAGTCTTTCAACAGTTTAGTCATTTTATGACCAAGCATTGTCGATTTTATAGCGTTATTTTGCCACTTATTGAGTTTAAATCGGTTAAGTTGCAAAAGAATAACAGTCAATTCTGTAATTTTTTTTCTTTTCGGCGCGAATTCTACCACCTAATGAGTTCAATATCACTGCCTAAGAATTGTCTTAGGACAAGGTTTTAGCGTGAATTATTAATTTTTTAGATCGAAATAAATAGACAATAAAGTTTCGATTCGATTAATATTGCTTTCGATTCGTAATCTTGAAGAAAAATATAAATGTCGAAACGAAACACGCAACTGAGAAGACACACCATCGCTAACCTTGTGAATGAACAGGGTGAGGTCAGTGTTGATGTACTCTCTGCTCAGTTTGAAACCTCAGAGGTGACGATTAGAAAGGATTTGGCCTCTTTAGAGAAAAACGGTCAACTCTTACGCCGTTACGGTGGTGCGATTGCACTGCCTAAAGAGGTGGTCAATGATGAGTTTAATCCTAAAGTTTCGAATCGAAAGATAAAGCTGGCTAAAGCGGCGGCTAAGTTAATTCGAGACCACAATCGCATCGTTATTGACTGTGGTAGTACTACGGCAGCATTAATTCAGCAACTGAATGATAAACGCGGTTTGGTGGTGATGACCAACTCATTGCACGTAGCGAATGCCCTTAATGAACTAGAAAGTGAACCGACACTATTAATGACGGGCGGTACTTGGGATACCCATTCCGAGTCCTTTCAGGGCAAAGTGGCTGAATCGGTACTGCGTTCTTACGATTTTGACCAACTGTTTATTGGCGCTGACGGTATTGATCTTGAACGTGGCACCACCACCTTCAATGAACTGATTGGCCTGAGCAAAGTGATGGCCGAAGTCTCACGAGAAGTGATCGTGATGATCGAATCAGACAAAGTCGGCCGAAAAATTCCCAACCTTGAGCTCGCTTGGGAGCATATCGACGTGTTAGTGACCGATAACGATCTAACCGTTCAAGATGCCGCATTGATTGAATCGCACCAAGTGCGAGTGATCCGAGCTTAATTAACCCCTATTCAACCATTCCTAAATAAAGGCCTTCGCTTGCGGCTTTAGGGATGAAGCATAAATCTAAAATGGAGTAAAAACCTTATGTGTGGAATCGTCGGTGCAGTAGCACAACGAGATGTGGCTGAAATTTTAGTGGAAGGACTACGCCGCTTGGAATACCGCGGCTATGATTCAGCCGGTGTTGCTGTGGTGGATAGTGCGAGTCAATTAACGCGCGTTCGTCGTTTAGGCAAAGTGCAAGAGCTAGCCGATGCAGTCGAAAAACAACATGTTGCCGGAGGCACTGGCATTGCGCACACACGCTGGGCGACACACGGTGAACCTTCCGAAATTAATGCTCACCCACACATGTCGGGCGATATTGCGGTTGTGCATAACGGCATTATCGAAAACCATGAAACGCTACGTGACGTTCTGCGTGAACGCGGCTACCTTTTTGAATCGCAAACCGATACCGAAGTGATTGCTCACCTTGTTGAGTGGGAACTGCGCACGGCCAGTTCACTGCTTGAAGCGGTGCAAAAAACGGTTAAACAACTCGAGGGTGCTTACGGTACTGTGGTACTTGATCGCAAAGATCCAAGCCGTGTTGTGGTTGCTCGCTCTGGTAGCCCGATCGTGATCGGTTTTGGTGTCGGTGAGAATTTCTTAGCTTCAGACCAATTAGCTTTGCTGAATGTTACACGCCGCTTTATGTATCTTGAAGAGGGTGATGTTGCGGAAGTTACGCGCCGCGATGTGACGGTTTTTGCTGCAAACGGCGAACAGGTGACGCGTGAAATTAGCGAATCTAACGCAGAGCACGACGCTGGCGATAAAGGTAAATATCGTCATTTCATGCAAAAAGAGATCTTTGAACAGCCAACGGCATTGATTAACACCATGGAAGGCCGCATCACCAAAGACAGCGTAGTGACAGAAAGCATTGGCGTGAACGCTGCCGAAATTCTTAGCCAAGTGGAACATGTACAAATCGTCGCTTGCGGAACGTCGTACAACGCAGGCATGACAGCGCGTTATTGGTTTGAAGCATTGGCAGGCGTGAGTTGCGATGTGGAAATTGCCTCTGAATTTCGCTATCGCAAATTTGTGACTCGTCCAAATAGCTTGTTGATCACGCTTTCTCAATCCGGTGAAACGGCAGATACCTTAGCCGCTTTGCGCTTGGCGAAAGAAAAAGGTTACATGGCCGCGATGACTATTTGTAACGTAGCGGGTTCTTCGCTGGTTCGTGAATCTGACTTTGCATTCATGACTCGCGCTGGAACAGAGATTGGTGTGGCGTCAACCAAAGCCTTCACTACTCAGCTTGCAACCTTGCTAATGTTAGTGACCGCTCTTGGTAAACAAAAGCAGTGCATTAATAAAGAAAAAGAGGCGGAAATTGTTGAAGCTCTGCATGCACTGCCTGCACAAATTAATGCAGCCCTTGCCTATGAAAAGCAGATTGAAGCACTGGCTGAAGATTTCGCAGATAAACACCACACTCTATTCTTGGGCCGTGGTGAGTTTTATCCTATCGCGCTTGAAGCGTCATTAAAGCTGAAGGAAATCTCTTACATTCATGCTGAAGCATACGCGGCAGGCGAATTAAAGCACGGCCCATTAGCACTGATTGATGCTGATATGCCCGTTGTCGTGGTTGCGCCAAATAACGAGCTGTTAGAGAAGCTAAAATCTAACATTGAAGAAGTACGTGCTCGTGGCGGTTTGCTGTATGTGTTTGCCGATCAAGACGCTGGCTTTGCGGCTGATGAAACAATGAAAATCATCACCATGCCACACGTGAGTGAAATTACCGCGCCGATCTACTACACCATTCCAATGCAGCTTCTTTCTTATTATGTTGCTTTAATCAAAGGTACGGATGTCGACCAACCTCGTAACCTGGCCAAAGCCGTAACGGTTGAGTGATACAAGGTGGTTAGAGCGTATATTGTTGTGTGAGTAGAATAAAGTATCATCGTTTTTCTTTGCTCAAACACTTAGCTCAAGTGATGTAAACAAGCGATTCAGCACAAACCCGCTTCTGCCACTTAATGCTTCAAAGTAGAAGCTCATAACGCTTTTGTTCCTCCCTCTTTTAGGGGAGGCTAGGAGGGGGTGTTCACCCCACCCTAACCCTCCCCTTGAAGGGGAGGGAATCAGTTTTGTGAGCGTTGGGAGTAAGCCATTTATTATAATGGATGCAGTTTGCTAAAACAGTTTTTGTCCCATTACGAGTTTGCGTAACAAAATGATGCTCTTCCTTCGCAGAACATTGCCCGATTCTTCCTAATAACTGACCATTCAGAACCGATGCGCCCTTTCTACCAGTGTAGTGAATCACCCTGCGTATGCTAAGTAGCCTAACTTTGCATAGCAATTCGCTTAGCAAATCCTCTACTCTAAATAAGTGGTTTAGACGAAGCTGTTCACGGAAATTGTTCTTCTGCCTATATACTTGTATCTAAATTTGCGTGGCACTGTAAGTGTTCAATAAACATTGAGACCTTTTTTGCCAAGTGTTTTCTGGAAGCGTAAAAGACATATAAAACCAAATCTTCAGGCGCGTACTCCATTTTTATTATTTCCAGAGAACCTACCTCTATCTCATTACGACAAGATTCGGTTGGCAATATCGCGAACCCCAAACCAGCTAACGCGCCTAATTTAGCTAAATGTCCACTATTGACTTTAAATGAAGACTTTACCTTTTGGGTTGTCAGCTCACCTTTAGCGTTTTTGAAGACCCACGGTGTCCCGTTTAACGCGGTAAAACTACTTATACAAGGAACATGTTTCAAATCGGTAATCTGGAAAGGTCTTCGCGTAGTCTGAAGGAGTTTGGGAGATGCCACCACCGCACTTGGCCAACATTTAACCTTCTTCGCGACCCAATTAGTGTCTTCGAGCCTTCCTCTATGAAAACTTAAAATGATGTCAAACCGATCAAACAGATCCTCTTTAGGGCTAAGACTCGTATCGCAACATAATGAAATTGAGGGATGTTGAGTACAAAATGAAACCACTGCTTGGGCTAAAGTTGGTGCATCAGGCATCAAAACTCTCAGTTGACCCATGACTTCATGGGAGTGCAGTGTCACTTCCTCAAGAGCATCATTAAGTTTGTCTAGCAACGGCTGTGTGCGTAAGTAAAGATGTTCTCCTGCGTCTGTCGGAGCGATTCGGCGTGTGGTTCTGTCAAATAGTCTTATATCTAGCCGCTCTTCGAGTAAAGCGATATGGCGACTGACATTTGAACTCGGTAAAGATAGACATTCCGCGGCTCGTTTAAAGCTTTTGTTCTCATAAACGCAGTGAAAACTTTTTAGCCACTGCTGATCAATCTTATCAAGCATCTCATTTAATCCCATTAAGTTGGATTATCAAATCCATTTAAACCACTTTATTACCAGAAGTTGGCTTATACAATATTCCTCACTACGTTACCTAGTGAGGCATCCCATGAGTTGGTTAGAAAGGTTAATAGATAAGAAGAAGATCATCAGTACACATAAAGCGCCGATTCCCGAGGGAGTATGGATTAAATGTCCGTCCTGTGACCAGATCTTGTACCGTATAGCCCTCGAGGGAAATTTAGATGTGTGCCCAAAATGCGATCACCATATGAGGATGTCAGCTCGCCGCCGATTAGATAGCTTTTTGGATAAAGCAGAGCGAATTGAGATTGCCAGTGAATATGAGCCGAAAGATTTGCTGAATTTTAAGGATCTAAAACGCTACAAGGAACGTCTTGTTCTCGCCCAGAAAAGTACAGGAGAAAAAGATGCGTTAATTGCAATGAAAGGAAAACTAATGGGCTTACATATTGTGGCCTGTGCATTCGAATTCTCTTTTATGGCTGGTTCAATGGGGGCAGTGGTAGGCGCACGCTTCGTTAAGGCTATTAATACGGCTATTGATGCAAATTGTGGATTGGTATGCTTTTCTGCTTGTGGGGGCGCTCGAATGCAAGAATCACTCATCGCATTGATGCAGATGGCTAAAACCAGTGCTGCCTTGAATCAGTTATCAATGGCTAAGTTACCCTACATATCTGTGCTGACCGATCAAACTTATGGGGGGGTATCTGCAAGTATCGCCATGTTGGGTGATATTAACATTGGTGAGCCGAAAGCAAGGATCGGATTTGCAGGACGCCGAGTTATTGAACAAACCGTTCGAGAGAAACTACCAGAGGACTTTCAGCAAAGTGAATTCCTCTTAGAACATGGTGCTCTAGATATGATTGTGGATAGACGTGAGATGCGCAAACGAATTGGTGGACTGGTCGCTAAAATGACCAATACCACTATTCCACTGGATGTATAGTTTATAGGCTCAGTTATGCTCTAGAGCGGAAGTTGATAAACGTTCTGTCCCTCCCCTTAAAGGGGAGGGAATCAGTTTTGTGAGCGTTGGGAGTAAGCCATTTTTAATTTGAAAGCGCCCCTGATAGTGCTATCCAACATGCGAAACTCAGCTCTGTTTTCTTCAAAAGGAGTGCTAGGTTGGGGGAGTGTGTTATAGGGATACCTCCCCTTAAAAAGAGGAGGTATAAACAACCCGAACAACAGAGTTAAAGCGTATGATGGGTGAGGTATTCGTATGCTTCCTTAGTGCCCATGTAGCGGCTTAAGCTGCGCACCGGAACGTTGCGTAAATCGACCACAATCAAGCCATCTAACGAATCATTAAAATCAGGGTCTACGTTAAAACTGACTAACTTGCCATTTAAACCGAGGTATTGACGCAGTAGCACCGGTACGCTTTTCCCTTCATCCAACCGGGCAATCACTTTTGAAAGCAGCTGTAAATCAGCCAATGCACTCAGCAAACTGGCATTCCAAGGAGCTTGTTGCTTGGGGAGTGGGTTACTTGCCTCTACCAAATGGGCGTGTTGGTTATTGTAGTAGTGCTGCGTCATTGTATCGGCTAATAAACGGCGCGCACTTTCACTGTAATCATTGCTGATACTTACGGGGCCAAATAGGTGCGTATAGTGCGGGTTTCGGTGCACATAGGTTGCGATTCCCTTCCAAAGCAGCAATAGCGGAGCCATACTTTTTTGATACTCGATGTCGACGACTGAACGCCCCATTTCAATTGCATTACCTATGGTATTGAGAAAGCGGTGGTCATACTGAAACAGCGTTCGTGAGTACAAACCTGCAATACCGCTTATCGGCATAATACGGTCGACTAAGCCTAAACGGTAAGCTCCGACTAATTTCTGCGCTTCGCGATCCCAAATGAATAGATGTAGGTAGTTGCGATCGTATTGATCGATATCGAGCTCGGTGCCAGTGCCTTCACCTACCAGCCTGAAATTGTGCTCTCGCACTCGTCCTATTTCGTGCAGTAACGAGGGGATGTTTTCTGCGCTGGTACAATACACATCGAATTCGTTATGCCTTAATAGATGATCAGAAAAAGAAAGCTGCTCAATATCGTGTAACAAAGCGCTTAGGGGGAGCCGCTGTGCAATGGGTTGTAACGGCTCATCATTGGTTTTATTGCGCTTGGTTGGGCTGATGTGACTTAAAAGGTAGGTGTTGAGCCTTAAATAGCTGACCAGCGTCTCATCACACAGATGTTGGATTTCTTTATGATTGATCGCATCGCCAATGGCGATTTCGATACGTTGATGCTGTTTATTGAGCAGTTCACGGCCCAACATTAACGTTCTTAGTAGCGGGTGGATTTTTCCAGCCATGTAAAAGCGTTTCGAATTTTTCCCGTTGATGAACACTGGTAACGCCGTCGCTTGATGCTTTTGTATCAGTCGGCTGACTGAACGGCTCCACTGTTTGTCTTCCAGTTTCTGCGTTTTACTATCAACCAGTTGTGACACTTCGCCCGCAGGAAACATCAATAGCAGCCCTCCTTGAGCAAGGTGTTTATTGGCGGCTCTCAAGGCTTGCATATTCGCTTTTTGCGCGGCTTTGTCTTCAAAAACATCCACACCAATGAACAGTGAATCTAACTCTGGTACTGTTTTTAAATAGTGATTGGCCAATATCTGCACGTCAGAGCGAATTGAAAGCAGCATCTCAGCCAGAATCACGCCTTCCACACAACCAAGTGGGTGATTTGCAACAACGACTGTCGCGCCTTGAGTGGGCACTTGAGCTAATGATCCTTTCACCACTTGATAGTCAATACCCAATACCTCTAACGTAAAACGCAAAAATGTTGCGGTATCACAATGGGGTGGGCGTTGTGCATAAAACTTATCTAAACGAGTTAGGCCTGTAGCCCACTCAGTGAAGTGTTCACCTAGTCCAAACGGCGTTTTTCTCGGTAATTTAAAAGGGCTTATCGTGAGCATAGCAACCTCGCATTTTATGCTTTGTGCTTATGCTAAAGAGGGAAGATGACAATCTGGCTGCGCTTAAGTGAGTAATTGATTGCTCTTTTTTTACAGTTTAATGAAATCCGTCTCAAATTGGAGATGAACTAGAATCTTTGATGCAACAATGATTTTTTAGCAACAATAAATCATTTTCTGCTCACAAAATGAACTGGTTTTGTTTTGGTGCTGCTTATTTGGTGCTAGCTTATAAGGGCGGTACAAAATATAAAAATGTCAATTGAACCTTTGTTTTGCTGATCTGGAATAAACGGGAGCTTCGTGCTCCCGTTGCTATTTTTAGCGCGAGGTTGCTTATTTCTTTTCTTCTTTGTTTTGCCTTGCTGCCAATCCATTCATTTAAAAAGAGACTTTACCGCGCAATGATTTATTGGCCGCTATCCGTTTTTTCTCGTCAACTCGCCGACGTTGAGAACTTTTTGTCGGTTTGGTTGCCCGGCGCGGTTTTTCTATCACCATCGCAGAAAGAATAATCTCTTTGAGACGTTTGAGTGCATCTTCTTTATTCAGCTCTTGGGTGCGGTGAGATTGCGCTTTGAGGACAATAACGCCCTCTTTGGTCATTCTGGAATCTGGTCTTTCGAGTAATTTTTGTTTGTAGATGTCCGGTAACGTTGAGCGTCTGATGTCAAAACGTAAGTGGATCGCACTGGAGACTTTATTGACGTTTTGCCCGCCATTTCCGGCTGCACGAATCGCAGTAAGTTCGATTTCCCAGTCTGCCAGTTCAATAGTGTTGGATAGTTTGAGCATACAACCAAAGTAAAAATGTGTTCAATCCGCATTCTAGTGGAGGTGGCCCAGGTTATCTACCGCAGATTGTGGCTAGATTAGGAAAAGCGATACAGAGTGACGTATTGCGAAATCGCAGCGAAAAATTGCTTGATACGAGCAAGTTTCTACCCGGACGAGCAAGTTCTTGCTCGAAAATGAAAGCTTATAATCTAATTGATTGAAATTTAACTATTTTTGTTTTGGCATCCCCTTTGCTTTAAGAAACATTACATAACGCGATGCAATTTCCATCGCTTTTTCTTACTGAATAAGGATTAAGTCATGCCAACTCCATGTTATATCTCTATCGAAGGCGAAACTCAGGGTCTCATCACTGCTGGCGCTCTTTCTACTGACTCTATCGGCGATGCTTTCGTTGAAGGTCATGAAGATCAAATGTTGGTTCAAATGTTTGACCACGTTGTGACAGTACCGACTGACCCACAATCAGGTCAGCCTTCTGGTCAACGTGTTCACAAACCATTCAAATTCACCGTTGCGCTAAATAAAGCGGTTCCTCTTCTTTATAACGCGTTGGCGTCTGGCGAGAAGATGAAATCGGTTGAGCTAAAATGGTACCGCACGTCTATCGAAGGTAAACAAGAGAACTTCTTCACCACTAAACTTGAAAGCGCGTCTATCGTCGATATTCACTGCGAAATGCCACACTGCCAAGATCCTGCGAACGGCGACTTCACGCAAAACGTTACGGTTTCTATGTCTTACCGTAAAATCCTGTGGGATCACGTGAACGCGGGTACTTCAGGTTCAGATGACTGGCGCAAACCAGTAGAAGCGTAAGCTTTGATTTGGGTGGCTGGCTGATGTTGCGTAAGCAAAGCCAATCAGGCCAGCTACCTTTTTTAGCCTTAAGCAAAGTGCATTCAATGAGTGTGACTTGCTTAAGGCTTTGCTGTTTCTAGTGTAAAGAGGATGGAAGATGGCCACGCTGAATTTTACGTTAAAGGTTGACGGGCTCGCCGACGATGCATTTGTGGTGCGAGAATACCAAGGACAAGAATCCTTATCGGAGAGTGTGCTGGCCAATGGCGAGCCTTGTTATGGGTTTCGTTACCACATTGAGCTCGCAAGCCGTCAATCTATTTTGAGTGCAGCCGACGTCGTCGACAAAACAGCTCAGCTAACGGTTTTCCAGAATGGTAGCGTGGTGCAGCGCGTGCATGGCATCGTGCGCCAGTTCAGTAAAGGCGATATTGGTCATCATCACACCTTTTACTCACTCACTTTAGTGCCTGCATTAGAGCGCTTGTCGCTGCGCCAAAATAGCCGCATCTTCCAGCTTAAAACCGTACCTGAAATTCTTTCCATTGTGCTGCAAGAGATGGGCATTGACGACTATGCCTTCTCGCTCAAACGAGAATCTGTTCAGCGCGAATTCTGCGTACAGTACCGTGAAACCGATATCCACTTTTTACACCGCTTAGCCGCCGAAGAGGGCTTGGTCTACCACCTCCTGCATGAAGAAGGTAAACACACTCTCTTTTTCAGTGACGACAGCCAAAGCTTAACGAAGCTTGATACGCCGATCCCTTACAATGTGCTGTCCGGTGGTATCGCTGATACACCTTACATTTCCAACTTAATCAGCCATACGCAATCGCAAGTGGCGGAAAGCCAATTGGCGGATTACAGCTTTAAAAAACCGACTTACGGTTTTAAGCAAAGTGCACTCGGCACCGCGATGGATTACCAGCAGACCCACTATGAACATTTTGATTTCCCGGGTCGATTTAAAGACGATGAGAGCGGTAAAGCGTTTAACCAAATTCGTTTAGAGTACTTAAGAAGGCAGGCGCGTACCGCACAAGGCCAAAGCAATGAAGCGCGTTTGCAAGCCGGAACCCTGTTTGATTTGGCCGAACATTTAGACGACAGCGTGAACCGAGATTGGGTTGTGGTGCAAGTAAACCATCAAGGCCGGCAGCCGCAAGCATTAGAAGAGTCTGGCGGTAGCGGTGCAACAACCTACAGTAATCAATTTACCTTGATCCCGGCCGATGTAACGTGGCGTGCAACACCGCACACCAAGCCGCAAGTGGATGGCCCATGCATCGCCCATGTGGTTGGCCCCGATGGCGAAGAGATCTTCTGCGATGAGTATGGCCGCGTTAAACTGCATTTCCCATGGGACAGATATTCTAACGGCGATGAACACAGTTCATGTTGGGTGAGGGTGTCGCAAGGTTGGGCTGGCAGCCAATATGGCATGATGGCTATCCCAAGAATTGGCCATGAAGTGATTGTCGATTTTTTAAATGGCGATCCGGATCAACCTATCGTCACAGGCCGCGCTTATCACGCCACCAATAAAGCGCCCTACACACTGCCAGATAACAAAACCAAAACCGTACTGCGCAGTGAAACCCACCAAGGTGAAGGCTTTAATGAGCTGAGTTTTGAAGATCAAGCAGGGCAAGAGAAAATCTACCTACACGCGCAAAAAGACTATGAAGCGCTAGTGCTTAATGATGCCACCACACACATCAAACACGATAAACACCTGACAGTGGATAACGACCAGTTCAGCCACATTAAAAATAACCAACACCTAACGGTCGAGGGCGAAAGCCGTCAGAAAATAGCGTTAGATCGTAGCCTTGAAGTGGGTGGCTCACTGCACCAAAAAATCGGTGAAAAAACGGTTTTTGACTCAGGTAATGAAGTGCACCTTAAAGCAGGCAATAAGTTGGTGTTGGATGCGGGTAATGAAATCACCATCAAAGCTGCGGGCAGTTTTATCAAAGTGGATGGCGGCGGCGTGCACCTAGTCGGGCCTGCGATCAACCTTAACTCCGGCGGCAGCGCAGGCAGCGGCTCGGGTTATGGCGGTGTTGTAGCGGTGTTGCCTATGGGGTTGGCAGCGCCAAGTGCGCCGGATGAGCTGGTCTTAAGCTTGCCAACAGCGAGTTTAATTCAACAAGTGATAGCCGATATCAAAACGGAGATGCCAATCACTCAGGTTTGTCAAAAGCGTTCTGATGGAAGCTGTCCGTTAAGTGACTGCCCTTGTGGAAACAATAAATGATGTTAGTTCTCGATAGCCACTGTAATGACGTTGCAGTGAACTGGTTTGCTCTAGTCAATGATTACCATAATATGCATGCTGAAGTTTATGAGAGGATCTCTGGGCATTTGGTTGAGCCGTTATATTTATCGACGTCAGTTGAGTCATTACTAAATCGTAGCCCTTTGTTGATTGCATTGTATGAGCAAGATCCAATGACAAACATCTTACCTAAAGAACATACACTGTATTTTTCTGCACCACTTAATGTCTCTTTTGATGTTGCCTTAGCTCAACTAAGGAATCGATTACATATTCAATTCTCAGGTAATCGAAGAGGGCTGTTTCATTATTATTGTTCTTCAGTGGCAAGTTATTTTTTTGAGCGTTCAGATACGATCGATACTGGCAAATGGTTGGGATGTTTCAGCAGCCTTTATTTTTATCGTCAAACATACAGTGATTTAGCTAAATGGAGCAAAGTCGTTAGTGAGGGGGGGGAGCTTGCTTCAAATCTTTGGCTTCTTACAGAATCTCAGGAAAATGCTCTCAATGATAAATATCATGAAAATGAGATCGTGCAGTGGGCTACAGAAAACAATATTAAAGAGTTGAATTGGCAGAAACAGAAAATGGTTCATTTATTCTGCTCACAACACCAGATAACAGATCCTCAAATTTCTTCTCGATTACGCCATTTAATACAGCGCTATGATGTTGCCCTCAATGATCTTAATTTTCATTCGAAATCGCATCAAACATCAGAAAATATCGTCGAACACATAGAATACTTAATGTCTAGGGAGAATGCATATGTCTACTAAGTTTGCTTCAAGTCCGAGCTGTGATGGTAAAAAGTTTTTCATTGAAGTAACGGGTATACAACATGGCTCTGAACAAGACTTTGAGTTTTATGACTTAACTGATATGTCACAGCAGGCTGCTCTAGAAGCGAAAAAGAGTATTGATCCTGAACTTGATGAAAGTACGGTATACAGTTGGGATTGGTGTGATGAGAGTGCCAATCGAAATGTTTGGCTGAAAATTGAAGCGGAAGGTGAACCAATCAAATTACCGCTTTTTCAAAATGTGGCAGACATACCAAGAAAGAAAGACGAGCAAGATTATTTGGTACATGCAGTTTTACCTTTAACGCTTTTACCTACTTATCAATCATCGTTAACTTATAAAGAGAGAATTGCTCCTGTTCGAGCCGGTTTTATTTATATCTTTTACAACCATAAAGTATGGCGTGAAATTCAAATTAGCCCAGAAGATAGCGGTGATTACTCTCTTAAAGATGTCAATCTTTACCAATATCGTACTGGTAGAGATAAACCGTTTAAAGATGAAGCTCGAATCGCAACTGGTGTGGCACTAAAAGAGATTTGGATACCGGCTAAAGAGAATAACAAGGGGGCACGGATCCATCTTGCCTTTTCAGAAGTTCAGTGGAGTGCACAATATCTTAATTATCTTGAGGCGAATCAAAACGAGTTAGTTCAACGAACTGTTGCATTTCATCAGTTGAATGTGGATAGCAATGTCGATGTATTGAAAGCTAGCTTACTGCCGCCAATGCGAATAAGAGCACCAGAGTTGGAGTTGTTTCTTGCTGAGCCAATTAATCTCAACCGTGATCTCTCTGGGGAGTGGGTAACACGCACTTACCAAACCATTAAAGAGGAAATCTTATCCGCGAATGAAGACGGTGATAAGGCGGTACAGGTTTTTAAATATGCTCAACCTCATCGATATGAATATGCTATTAAGCAAGCCGCACTGATTGAGATTATCAACTCAGATCCAAATCAAGCTAAGTTGTGGACTATTGGTGACTCGAAAGATTTTTTAGAAGATGCAAAAAAGCGTCATCTGAGAGCAATTGTATTGGACGATCCTCTTTTTGACTTAAGACATCACGCTTTTCTTACTCAATCTGCTGTTGGGTATTTACAGCAAGTCTATATCGATATGAGTCAACAAAAGTACTATCGCACTGCAGAGCTAGTGCAAAAATTGGTGGTTCCAGCCAAGTTCGGACAACAAGAAAATCCTTACTATCAATATCGTAATGATATAGACAATTACTATGGAGGCGTTTTCCATAGAACATTACGTACCACTGAACGACAGTTTTGTTGCCAAGATGTAAAGGTATTGCAAGAGAAACTCCAATTGCAGGTGAACCAGAAGAGATTGGCTCAAGTGCTGCGTGATATCAGTTCAATGAACGATATTAACGCATCGGCTGCGCATGTGATTGTTGGCTATGCGCTGAGCGCTCTGAGCGTGAATATTGATAAATTGGATCAAATGTCAAACCCTGAAAGTGACGTTCGTTCACCTTATTTAGAAACCGCTAGACAAATCCTCTCTCCAAAAGATAACCATCCTTTGCACCGAATATTATTTCCAGAAGAAGGTACGATAAATTTGGAGCAAGCTAGCTATAGCGCACCACCGCCATTTAACTCGGGATCTGGATTTGCAACGCTTGAATCGTTAGCTTTGTGGTCCAAAGAGGACATGCTCATTCAAGATGAGCAGTTACAAGTGATGGATCTGGCTTTTATGTCACCTTCCAATAGCAACCAGGAAAAGGCTTTTAACCTTGAACGGCGTATTGCCAGTATAATGAATGATATTTTAAAGGGTTACTTTGATACGTTACTGAACCTAAGCCAAGATCTCACCAGTGAAGCGAAAGTGATCCAATTTAATGCCGCTTATGCCCCTGTACTCGGTTTAATGAAAGCCACTAATGCCAAAATGTGGGGAGATATCACTTATGTGCCCGTCAGTGGCGCTGAGCTTAAAGGTACGGTGGTTGGCGTGCATGGTCATGGGTTGAGTTATGGATTGAGCGCCGCTGATCGTGAGTTTGTTGACTCGAAGAAGAAGTCAGCCTTTGGTCGTTTGTATGATCGTTCGGGTAAATTGGTGGCATCGAGCAATAAAAATGCTTTTAGCTCCAGCGATCTGATTTCAGAAAGTCGAGGTTCAGTCGGGGCTAAATCACCACTTAAAGTGGTGGTGATCTCTCAAGAAAGTCGCATGGCGGCGGCCCTAAATCAAGCGAATACGCAAAGAGCGCTACGGGATATGAATCGTACGGATCTCAACGTCAGTAATGCTTATGAAAAATTCAGAATTCCCTACTTTATTGCGGTAGTGGAATTGATTAACCTGAAACAGAGTCAGCATCATTTTGAGAAAGCGCTTCAGCGTACAGATACTCTTTACTCTTCTGCTAACGCGCTAAGTGCAGCTCTGGATCTTGGTATCGCCATTACCCATGCTTCAAATCTGTATACACAAAATGCCTCTCGTTTGGCGATAGCTTCACATAATGCCGCGGTTGTTATGCCTAAGGCATGGGTTGATCGGTTTACTTTTCAAGATGGGGCAGTTCAACTAGTAAAAAAAGTGAGCTTTTTAGGGCTTACAACGCTTGTTGCTGGTTTTTTAACTGCGGGTATTGCTGGTTGGGATGCTATGCGCCGTTGGCAAGAAAATGATCTTGATGCCAGCGTTGCGATGGGGATGGTGGCGATAGGAACGTTAACCACCACGGTTGCAACGGGGTTTTTTACTACCAGCGCTCCGGTGTTATTTGGTATGGGACCGGTGGCATGGTTAGGGATTGGGTTGTCTGTTGCAGGTTTCGCGCTCTACATGTTTTGGAAAGATACTCCAATAGAGGCGTGGCTGAAAAATGGCCCGTTTGGTCAGTCACCCTCGGCGACTTACGCACATTTGCAAGACCCGACGACGGCGTTTGAGCGGTTTATTGGGTTGATTTTCAATCTATCGGTTAAAGCGTACCGCTTAGGCGCACAAACCGAATTCTCCGAAGCGTTTACTCAGCAGATGCAAGCATTAGGTGCTACCCATGTGATTTATGTCAACACCAATTTAGCGGCATTGCTCAGTGCTCAATCGGTCAGGGTTGAGTTTTACGCTCGGCAAGCGATTGAAAAAAAGACCACGACAAGTAGCCGAACGGGTTCAAGGGAAACCAGTGAACTGATTAACCTAAGCTCGCACAATGTTACGGTTATCCATCAAGAGCAGCGTAATGAAGGTACTGCCTATTTTGTTAAATATGATTTAACCGTCCCCGAATACAGTACCGATTTTAGCCTACTGATGATGCGCTCTTATCAGTATCGCTACCAGTCTGTTTTTGTGCTCAGAACCAAGCTGCACGTTGAGCAGGCCAGCTTTCCGACATTAGCATTAGAAGAGCGTGATGATTCTCGCACTGTGAATGTGGTTCCAACGTTTGCTTTAGATAACAACAGTGATCAAGATTGGGCGCAAAATACCGTATTAGCGTAAAGCGTAGAATCGATTATCGACAAAATTAGGAATGATAATGGCTTATAACTCAGAGCAATTAACCCTCCAACCACCTAAAGAGGCGCAAGGTTTTTTATGGCGTGTCTTAACCAAAGGACAGGTATTTCCTTTTACTAAAGCCAATGAAACTATTTCATTGGCTCTAGCAAGAGAGACTGAGCCATCCGCTATGCAAAGATATAATCAAAATAATTTATTTTGGGATGAAAAAGATTTAAATAGTGAGGCATTGTCTGGTTGGTCACAATTCTATTTTATGATTGTTGGGATGGTAAAAGTTTCACTGATTATTGTCTTACCGCTTCTCTATCTGATCATGATTTCTGCCATGATATTTGGACCGTATGGATGGAAGGATTGGGCTGGCGATTTTGGCACTGTTACTTTGTATACAACACTTCCTTGTTTACTTATTTATGGCCATTTTAAATTGGTGAGTGCTGGGCACCTTTTTCTGGCGCCCTTTTTAAAAAGTAAGCGAGTCTATAGCCTTAATCGCCAAACCGGCATGGTGACACTGTTTAAAAAAGGCAATAAAGAGCGTTTTAGCCATCCGTTTATTGAGTTTGATTGCGTGCTGATGTCCGCCCCTAGTCCACAAGGGCACTTAAATTACAACCTGATGTTGGTGCATCGCTATCATGATTATTCGGTTGGAGTACCGATTGGCAACCTGATCGGCAGTAATGAGATGGTGGCAGAGTATTATCGGTTGTGGAATATGATTCAACGTTATATGGATATCAGCCAACCGATGCCTGATATTTTAGTGCTTGAGCCTGCACGTGAAAGAGACCCAACCACCGCCGCCTATGATAAGCAAACTGGGCGCAATCCGCGATGCTGGCGTGATATGAGTGATGAAGAATATCAGCAAACTCTGAAAAGAATCGCAGAGCAGCAAAAAAATCAGCCAGATACGGGGCCAAAGTTGGATATTTTTGCACATTGATGCATTGAATCTGGCGATGGCCAAGTAAGATCTAGTGAGTTATTTAGTATTTACTCTGCAGTATGGTCGGAATTGTAAGGCTGAGCTTGATTGATGAATGTGTTTGGGACTTACTTAAGATTGCCGTGTTAGTAGAGATTCATTCGCGCACTAGTTTCGTTTGAAATTAAGTTTAAAGTAGAAAAAGTCACCTTTATTAAGGAGCAAATCAATGGCAAATGGTGCATTAGTAGGAGATATCGGATCCGATCATGATGGTTTTCCTCCTACGCCGATCACCGCTGGGTCACCGACGGTAAAAATTGATGGTAAAGCGGTGGCAAGGCAGGGCGACCCGCTAGAGCCTCATGACAAACCGAAAAACCCAAGCCACCCACGTGCAATTAAAGGCGGCTCGGGTAGCGTTATGATTGATGGCAAGCCCGCCGCGCGAGTAGGCGATGCCGTTGACTGCGGTGGCGTAATTATTGGTGGTTCATCGGTCAATATTGGTTAGGGTTGTAGCCCATTTAATCAATAAAGCGGCGCTTCAAATCTTGAGTGCTGCTTTATTGTTTTAAGCACAGCAGCTTTAGCACCAGTGAGCCAGCGTTATCCCTCTTTATGAAAAGAAATTCTACGGCCAGAAACGGAGCGAACAATGATCCGCCATATCTTATTAATCAAATTCAAACCACAAGCTCAGCCTGCCGACATTCAACAGCTCAAGTCGCTGTTTGAAGCCATGCCAGTGAAAATCGAGGGGGTCTCCGCTGTTGAGTGGGGCGTGAACGACAGCCCTGAAGGCAAAAACCAAGGTTATACCCACAGCGTTTTAATGACATTTACCGATGAGCAAGCACGCCAAAATTATCTACCTCATCCAGAGCATAACGCGCTAAAGGATAACTTTCGTCCTTTGCTCGAAGAGATCATCGTTTTCGATTATTCGATTTAGTCACAAGCCAGTAATCCTAGAGGCGCTCACCCCATGTTGGGTAGGATGGACTCTAGATTCTTTAGCTTGTTTGGCTTGAGTGTTAGCTAAGGGGCTATTCTTTTCGCCATGATGTACCACCAGAACAGTCGATATTTAGCCGTTAGTACATTCGATGGTACATTAAATCATTGATGTCACAAGAGATTATGAATGCTGAATAATTTGGTACGTATTGATTTAATTGGCTTTGTAGGTTTTGACGGATGTTATCGGAGAGAGAGTGGTGGCCCCTCCCAGACTTGAACTGGGGACCAATCGATTATGAGTCGACTGCTCTAACCACTGAGCTAAGGGGCCAAATTAGGTGTGTGATTATAGGGGATGGAGTTATGAGTGTCTACCCGCAAAATAGGGTAAATGCGCTTAGTTTTTATCCACTTAAACTATGAGATACAAAAAAGGTGAGCTTGTGCTCACCTTTTAGATTGGATAGGTTGCGATTACTCGTCTAGGAAGCTGCGCAATGTTTCAGAGCGGCTTGGGTGACGCAGTTTACGCAGTGCTTTCGCTTCAATTTGGCGGATGCGCTCACGCGTTACGTCAAACTGCTTACCAACTTCTTCTAGCGTGTGGTCTGTATTCATATCAATACCGAAACGCATACGCAGTACTTTCGCTTCACGAGGGGTTAGGCCAGCAAGAACGTCACGAGTCGCTGCTCTTAGGCTGGTGGCCGTAGCAGAATCAAGTGGTAGTTCAAGGGTTGTATCCTCGATAAAGTCACCAAGATGCGAATCTTCGTCGTCACCGATAGGTGTCTCCATAGAGATTGGCTCTTTAGCAATTTTCAGTACTTTACGAATTTTATCTTCTGGCATTTGCATGCGTTCTGCCAATTCTTCTGGCAGAGGCTCACGGCCCATCTCTTGCAGCATCTGACGTGAGATTCGATTCAGTTTGTTGATCGTTTCGATCATGTGCACTGGAATACGAATAGTACGTGCTTGGTCTGCAATTGAACGTGTGATAGCTTGGCGAATCCACCAAGTGGCGTAAGTTGAGAACTTATAACCACGGCGGTATTCAAACTTATCTACCGCTTTCATCAGGCCGATATTACCTTCTTGGATAAGATCCAAGAACTGCAGGCCACGGTTGGTGTATTTCTTCGCGATAGAAATAACCAGACGCAAGTTTGCTTCAACCATCTCTTTTTTCGCTCGACGAGCTTTCGCTTCACCGATAGACATGCGACGGCTGATGTCTTTAATGTTTTGCACATTCAAAGACGTTTCTTCTTCGATCATTTTCAATTTATGAATTGAACGACGAATGTCTTCTTCTTGCTGTCTGATTTTTTCTGCATAAGGTTTTTCTGAAGCGAGTACTTCATCTAACCATGCATCGCTTGATTCATTGCCAGTGAATAAGGCAATGAATGATTTTTTAGGCATTTTACCGTATTCGACCGCAGCTCTCATGATCAGACGTTCTTGAGTACGAACACGATCCATAGAGGTGCGAAGCTTGTTGACTAGGTAGTCAAATTGCTTTGGCGTGAGTCGGAATTCACGGAAAATATCCAACATCAACTCGGTGGCTTGGGCGGCTTTATTGCTGTCATAGCCATGCTCATTTTTCGCGAGTTGAAGATTTTGATACTTGTTGCGTAGTTCGGTGAATTTTTCTAGCGCAAGCTCAGGGTCGATTCCTGCATCTTCTTCAGAGTCAGTATCTTCGCTGTCGTCATCGTCGTCATCATCGAGGTCGTCTTCATCAGCAAGGTCAGCGCTAGCAAGCTCTGAACCGATATGGGTCGCTGTTGGGGCGTTCGTTGCATCTGAGTCAGGATCAACAAAACCTGAGATCAGGTCTGTTAAACGAAGTTCTTCAGCAAGAACTTTGTCAAATTGCTCTAAGATGTATGGAATGGTGCCTGGATATTCAGCCACTGCGCGTTGAACTTGGTTAATACCATCTTCAATACGCTTAGCGATATCAATTTCACCTTCGCGAGTCAGCAGTTCTACGGTACCCATTTCGCGCATATACATGCGCACAGGGTCGGTAGTACGACCAATTTCGCTTTCTACACTGGATAATGCAGCGGCTGCAGCTTCGGCAGCATCCTCATCGGTGATTGCGTTGTCATCATTTAGAGCAAGATCATCGGCATCAGGGGCAGTTTCTACCACCTTAATGCCCATGTCATTGATCATCTGAATGATATCTTCTACCTGCTCGGAATCTACGATTTCTGCTGGTAGGTGGTCATTTACTTCGGCGTAGGTCAGATAGCCTTGCTCTTTGCCTTTAATGACAAGTAGTTTTAGCTGTGACTGCGGATTTTGATCCATAGACGGTATCCAACTTCATATCTGGTGAAGGAATTAGTATGCGAAATGCAAACCACATATACTAACAAATTTATTCATTGCTGACTATTTAAACTGGGTTACGCTTTCAAGTCTTTCATTAAGTCTTGAAGCTCCCGTCTCTCTTCGGCTGATAAACCGACGCTTCTTTCTTTTGCCTGCAGGTTTTCAATTTGCTTTTCGATGCATTGAGCCAATATTTTGTCCAATGAATCTAAAAATAGTTCTTCTTGGTTGTCTTCAACAAGTGGAATTTCCCAACTTGCGAGGCGAGACAGAAGGGTCTCGTTTTTATTACCGCGCCAGTGTTCAAGCAATTGGCCTGTAGTAATATTGGGGTACGCTTGACAATTCTCAAGTACCTCAATTAATAAACTTAAACCGGGTATGGGCAAGGATTGAACGCTGGAAATATCAGGTACCATTTCAGCATAGCTTGGATTTTGAATAAGCAAAGCGATCACTTCACGCATCGGTGTGCGTTTGAGCTCTTTGTGTGGTTGTGAGCGGTGTTTGTCTGATTCTGGCAGTGATGGCTTTTTATAAATCCCAGTTTTTTGCCCTAATATTTTGAGCAATTGCGCTTGTAGAGATGTGTCTGGCACTTTATTAATCAGTGGTAATGCCAGCGCCTCAAGCGCTGCTTTCCCTTCGTTATTACCGACATCAACTTGTGACAGTAGGTTGGTAAATAGGTATTTGGATAGGGGTTCAGCATCTTGCACTAACTGTTCAAAGGCCGCTTTTCCATGGGTTCTGATGTAGCTATCTGGGTCTTCACCATCAGGTAAAAACAGAAATTTAAGAATATTGCCACTTTTGAGATAACTCAACGCATTTTCCAGTGCGCGCCACGCCGCTTCTCGTCCTGCTCGGTCACCATCATAGCAACAGACCACCGTATTGGTTTGGCGAAAAAGCAGTTGCAGGTGATCGCCAGTAGTTGAGGTTCCTAGCGAAGCAACCGAGTAGTCCACTCCATATTGCGCCAGTGCCACCACATCCATATAACCTTCAACAACTAATATTTGCGGGGGTTCACGATAGGCTTGCATGACATCGTATAGGCCATACAGCTCTTTACCTTTATGGAAAATGGGGGTTTCTGGGGAGTTCAGGTATTTTGGCGTTCCATCACCCGTAACGCGTCCACCAAAGCCGATCACTCGTCCGCGGCGGTCGCGAATGGGAAACATAATACGTCCACGAAAACGATCGTAGCGGTTGCCTTTGTCATTTTCGATCAACATACCGCCAGTGACGAGCATCTCTTGGCTTTCTTGTTGCTGACCGAAGTTTTTGCGCACTAAATCCCATTCGTCAGCGATATAGCCAATACCAAATTTCTGCACGATTTCGCCAGAAAGACCGCGATCTTTCAGATACTCGATGGCATGACGATTACCCGGAACTTTGAGTTGGTTGCGGTAAAACTGCGCAATGCTGCCCATTAAGTCATAAAGGGTGCGTTTTTCTTCACTATTGGCTTTAGGGGCTGATGAGAAATGGCCACTAGAGCGTTGCTCTCGGGGAACTTCTAGCCCCACAAAAGAAGCCAATTCTTCGATGGCCTCGACGAATTCAAGGCGTTCATATTCCATCATGAAGTCGATGGCGTTGCCATGCACGCCACAACCAAAGCAGTGATAGAACTGTTTTTCTTGGCTTACACTAAATGAGGGCGTTTTTTCATTATGGAATGGGCAGCAAGCACCGTAGTTCTTACCTTTTTTCTTAAGTTTCACACGTGCGTCTATGATGTCGACAATATCAAGTCGAGCAAGGAGATCATCAATAAAACTGCGAGGGATGTGTCCTGCCATAAAACCTAAAAGAAAAGATTAAAACGAATGATTAGATACAAACAAGCCGTGCGCTCCAGAGGATAGCACGGCTTGATGCAATTTGATGCGGGCATTTAAGCGAGTTTAGTTCGAACTAATCCGCTGACTTTACCCATATCTGCACGCCCTTGAATTTGCGGTTTCAAGACAGCCATCACTTTCCCCATGTCTTGCATGCCAGCAGCAGCGGACTGGGTGATCGCATCATCAATTAATGCGCTCACTTCATCATCGCTCAACGGCTGAGGCATAAATGCCTCAAGGATAGTGATTTCTGCTTGCTCTGCATCTGCGAGATCTTGACGATTGGCAGCTTCATATTGAGCGACAGAGTCGCGACGCTGTTTAACCATTTTTACCATCACAGCAAGAATATCGTCGTCGTTCAGAGTGATCTGCTCGTCGACTTCTCGTTGTTTGATCGCGGATAAGGCTAAACGAATAGTGCCAAGGCGTACTTTATCCTTGGCTTTCATCGCTAATTTTTGCTCTTCTTTGAGGATATCAATTAGAGCCATAACTCTCGTTCCTTAATGGAAAAAGGTTATTAGTACAGGCGAACGCGACGTGCGTTTTCGCGAGCTAGCTTCTTAGCGTGACGCTTTTGAGCTGCTGCTTTAGCGCGTTTGCGAACGGTAGTTGGTTTTTCATAGTGCTCACGACGACGCACTTCAGAAAGGATACCTGCTTTTTCGCAAGAGCGCTTGAAACGACGTAATGCAACATCGAACGGTTCGTTTTCACGTACTTTAACTATTGGCATATGCCTTTCACCTCAGGGGTTATTCGTTAACGCTGATATTTTGAGGCTTAAACCACAAGATTTCTTGTCTGTTTGCTCGGTTATCAGCTTGATCAAAAATGGTGCGGAATTTTAATCCGATCGCAATAGCTTTGTAAAGCACTTTGTCGATTATAGTCTGTACAAAATTTGTTTACGGAGCCAAGGCGGGGTAACATGGCGGCCATTTCCAATTGTTGATGAAAGCGTGCTGAGAAAATTATGCGCATTATTGGTATTGAAACCTCGTGTGACGAGACTGGCATCGCCATTTATGACGAAGAGAAAGGCTTACTTTCTCATCAATTGTACAGCCAAGTAAAACTGCACGCCGATTACGGCGGTGTGGTGCCGGAGCTTGCTTCTAGAGACCATGTTAAAAAGACCATTCCACTGATAAAAGCAGCGATGGCTGAAGCGAATTTGACGCCTGCGGATATTGATGGCGTGGCTTACACCGCAGGTCCTGGTTTAGTGGGGGCGCTGCTTGTTGGCGCGACGATTGGCCGTAGTTTGGCTTATGCGTGGAGTGTGCCAGCGGTGCCTGTTCACCATATGGAAGGGCACCTTTTAGCTCCGATGCTTGAAGATAATCCGCCTCCGTTTCCGTTTGTGGCCGTACTAGTTTCCGGTGGTCATTCCATGATGGTAGAGGTGAAAGGGATTGGTGAATATAAGATCCTCGGAGAGTCTATTGATGACGCGGCCGGTGAGGCGTTTGATAAAACCGCGAAGCTGATGGGGCTTGATTATCCTGGGGGGCCATTGTTGGCTCGTTTGGCTGAAAAAGGAACGCCAGGGCGTTTTAAGTTTCCGCGTCCGATGACGGATCGACCAGGGTTAGACATGAGTTTCTCTGGTTTAAAAACATTTACAGCCAATACGATTGCAGCTAATGAGAATGATGATCAGACCCGAGCGGATATTGCGTATGCCTTTCAAGAGGCGGTGTGTGGCACTTTAGTGATTAAGTGCAAACGCGCCCTTGAGCAAACTGGCATGAAACGCATTGTTATTGCCGGTGGCGTGAGTGCCAATAAACAGTTACGCGCAGAGCTTGGCGCACTGGCGAAAAAAATTGGTGGTGAAGTGTATTACCCGCGTACTGAGTTTTGTACCGACAACGGTGCAATGATTGCTTATGCGGGTATGCAGCGTTTAAAAAATGGTGAAACAGTCGATTTAGCGGTGCAGGCAACACCTCGCTGGCCGATTGATCAACTTAAACCCATTATTTAGCGGGTGTCGCAACGGTCTCTTTTTTGAGGCCGTTTTGTTCTTTGGTACTTCCGTTTCTGTGGCGTTCTGTATTGATTTTAATTAGCCATTGCTTACATTCTGCTCTGAGCTGTTATCGCTCATATCAATGCTACAATGCCAACCTACTTTACTAATATTGGATTCACAATGAAGACATTTGTTATTGATGATTGCCAGATGCGTTATTTGGATCAAGGGCAAGGTGAAGTGCTTGTTTTCGGTCACAGCTATCTGTGGGATAGCGCAATGTGGGCACCTCAGGTGGAAGCGTTGAGTCAACACTACCGCTGTATCGTGCCTGATTTATGGGCGCATGGTCAGTCAGATTTCGCACCGTCATCCATGAACACACTAAAAGATTATGCTCAGCATATTTTGGCTTTAATGGACCACTTATCGATTGAGCAGTTTTCTATCATTGGTCTTTCTGTAGGTGGAATGTGGGGGGCTGAGTTAGCCGTTCTTGCGCCTGCGCGCGTGAAATCATTAGTGATGATGGATACCTTTGTTGGTCTAGAGCCTGAAGTCAGCCATGCAAAATATTTTGCCATGCTCGATGCGATTGCGGCGATGCAGCAAGTGCCATCACCGATTGTTGATGCAGTTGTACCGATGTTTTTTGCAAAAGATGGCGAGCAGAAATCTCCGGCATTAGTGGCTGGATTCAAGCAACATTTATCGGCGCTTACTGGTCAACAAGCGGTGGAAGTGGCTCGGTTGGGGAAAATGATCTTCGGTCGTCGTGACATGATTGAAGAGGTGGAGCAATTGAGGTTGCCAGTGTTGATTGCAGCTGGCGCTGAAGATATGCCTCGTCCGCCTCTTGAGGCTTACTTAATGAATGATGCCATTCACGGCAGTGAGTTAGAGGTTATTGCTAATGCTGGACATATCAGTAACTTAGAGCAACCTGAATACGTTACCGCCATGTTGACCCGTTTCTTGAAAAAAGCGCTTAGCTAGTCTTCCCTTATTAGCGGGTCATGCTTAATCAAAAAAGGCTTCGTAAGAGGCCTTTTACTTATTCGTCATTGACGTTATTTGCAAGCGGGTTTATCCATCATCCAAGCTAGCTCAAGAACCAAGCGTTTTTTTCTCACCCACTTTCGGCTCTGTGCCAGCCAATAACCGTTTAATATTTTGGTGATGACGAAACACGATAAGGCAGCACAGCATTGCTACCGGTAAGGTATATTGCGGTTTGATCAACCAAGTGTAGAACGGAGCGAGCAGCACGGTAACCAAAGCCGCTAAGGATGAATAGCGAAATAAAAATGCAACGCTGACCCAAGTCAATATGATAAGTGCGGTGAGATCTAAACCGATCGGTGCGATTGCTCCCAGTGCTGTTGCAACACCTTTTCCGCCTTTAAAATGAAAGAAAATAGGATACATATGGCCAAGGCAAGCGGCGATGGCGACTAGGCCCAATAGAATGGGGTCAATCCCCAAATAGTAGCTGCCCCATACTGGAATAGTACCTTTGAGCATGTCACACAGCAGTACCGCGATGGCGGCTTTTTTTCCACCAATGCGTAATACGTTAGTTGCACCGGGGTTATTTGAGCCCATATTGCGAGGATCGGGAAGGCGTAATAAACGGCAGATCAACACCGCACTTGAGATCGAACCCAGTAAATAGGCAGAAATGATCATTATCAGTGCGAGTGGTGTCATAAGTACCTCTGCAGTGGAAATGCCCTAAAGCAAGTTCACAAGCCATTGTTAACCATGATGAAAAGCAAAAAAATGTTTTGGATTTCGCATCTCGACTCAGTTTGGGTATATGATATCGCGATTAGGCAAAATAGTACGATTTTTTACGTAATTAGGGTATCCGACCTCTAGAGGAAGAGACGCAAAAATGGACAAAGTCTTTATTGAACAGCTGACGGTAATTACGACCATTGGCGTGTATGATTGGGAACAAGAGATTAAGCAGAAGTTGGTGCTCGACATCGAAATGGCGCACGACAATCAACCCGCAGGTAAAAGTGATGATGTGAGCGATGCATTAGACTACGCACAAGTGAGTCAAGCGGTGATCGCACATATTGAAAATGGTCGCTTTTTATTGGTAGAGCGTGTTGCAGAAGAAGTAGCAGAGCTTCTGATGCAGCGTTTTTCCGTTCCTTGGGTTAAAATTCGCTTAGCAAAGCCCGGCGCGGTAGCACAGGCATCCAGTGTTGGCGTTATTATTGAGCGAGGCGATGCATGACTACGGTCTATGTTGGCGTCGGTTCTAATATTGAAAGACGCAAACATATCAAAGTGGCCATCGAGGAATTGTCGACCATCGGAAATCATCTACAGATCTCGACCATTTACGAATGTGCATCGGTTGGGTTCAATAGTGCGGCCTTTTATAATTTAGTCGTTGTGCTGGAAACAAGGCTTTCGTTGAGTGATTTCGTGGCGCAACTTCGAGCGATTGAATCTCGATGGGGGCGCGACCCGCAGGCGAAAAAATTTCAAGATCGCACCTTAGATCTCGATATCATCTTGTTTGGTGAAGACATTTCAGCGCAAGATCCTGAACTGCCACGCAGTGATATCTTTAAATATCCATTTGTCATACAACCACTTTACGATTTGTCACCGGAACGGATCGTTCCCAATGATGGTCGTAGTGTGCGTCAAATATGGCAACAGGCGATCAACTTAGAATCGCTCACCCCTGTCAAACTTTGGTTCGACATTAATTAATAAGAGTCAGTAATGAGTTATTTAGAAGCGTTTTTTTTGGCTTTGATTCAAGGCTTAACCGAATTTTTACCTATCTCCAGCTCCGCCCATTTAATTTTGCCTTCAGCCATTTTAGGCTGGGAAGATCAAGGTCTTGCCTTTGATGTGGCGGTGCATGTCGGCACATTAGCTGCCGTGGTTATCTATTTTAGGAAAGAAGTCGTGACTTTACTGCGCGCTTTTTTTGCCTCGATTTTTAAAGGCGAGCGCAGTAAAGAATCGAAACTGGCATGGATGATCGTACTAGCAACCATTCCTGCCTGTATTTTCGGCTTTTTTATGAAAGATATTGTTGAACTCTACCTACGCAGTGCTTGGGTGATAGCAACCACCACTATTATTTTTGGTCTATTACTGTGGTATGTCGATAAAAACGCTCCATTAGCGGATGATGAATACCAAGCCGATTGGAAAAAATCGCTGATGATTGGTTTGGCACAAGCAGTTGCGGTGATCCCCGGTACCTCTCGCTCAGGAGCGACCATCACTGCGGCGTTGTATCTTGGTTTTACTCGTGAAGCGGCCGCGCGTTTTTCTTTCTTGATGTCGATTCCCATCATTGTTTTGGCGGGTGGTTATTTAGGGTTAAAGCTGGTGACCAGTGGCGAACCTGTGCATGTCGGTTTCTTAATGACGGGTATCCTGACCTCCTTTATCAGTGCTTATATTTGTATCCATTTCTTCTTAAAACTGATTTCTAAAATGGGTATGACTCCGTTTGTCATTTACCGTTTAATTCTCGGTGGCGGCTTATTTGCGTTCCTAATGATGAGTTAAATAAAGGCTTGTGATATAAATAGCCATCATTTTCGTGCTGTGTTAAAGCGTCACTTTTTTTAAACAGCACGCTTTGTTTATCGTTTACGTTCTCTTTCATAGTGAGCGTTTTGAATGGTTATAGATGTGATGCGACTTTTTGCGGTGACATTGGCGTTATTATTCGGTTTATTACAGTACGATTTGTGGCTCGGTAAAAATGGCATTGCTGATTATCGAACCATTGTCGATGAAATTGACGTGCAGCAACAAGTAAACGAAAACCTAACGCTACGAAATTCGGAAATGTTCGTCGAAATTGATGATTTACGACAAGGATTGGACGCGATTGAAGAGCGAGCGCGTCATGAATTAGGAATGATAAAAGAAGGTGAAACTTTCTATCGATTGGTCGGTGAGGATAGTCAATAAATGCCGCACAGTACGCTTTCTCTTACCGCGATTGTACCGGCTGCTGGTGTTGGCAGCCGAATGCAAGCGGATCGTCCGAAACAGTATTTAACCATACACAACAAAACCGTTCTCGAACACACAATAGCGACGCTGCTCGCGCACCCTAATATTGATCGCGTTGTTGTCGCCGTCAGTGACGATGATCCTTACTATTTTGCTCTGCCATTAGCCACTAATCCCAATGTTATTCGCGTCAGCGGTGGTCAAGAGCGAGCCGACTCGGTGCTCTCTGCGCTGCAATATGTTTTAGCTAATTCCCTAGGTGAATGGGTTCTCGTGCATGATGCAGCGCGGCCTTGTCTTACTTTTGCAGATATTGACCGATTGATTACGACAGCTAAAGAGCATCCAGTAGGTGCGATTTTAGCTGCACCCGTTCGAGACACAATGAAGCGTGCTGATGGCGAAAACAACATTGATCATACCGTTGATCGCGTTGCATTATGGCACGCACTCACCCCCCAGATGTTTAGAGCCAAGCCGCTTTTTGAGGCTTTGTCGGACGCGTTAGATCAGCAAGTCATCATCACCGATGAAGCATCCGCAATGGAGTGGCAAGGGTTACATCCAGCGTTGGTCGCTGGGCGGGCGGATAATCTAAAAATTACGCAACCCGAAGATCTCGCTTTAGCTGAGTTTTATTTAGGTCGTACTTCTTCACTAGCCGCAATAGGAAATAACCATGATTAGAATTGGCCACGGTTTTGATGTTCATAAATTTGGCGGTGAAGGTCCAGTCATCATTGGGGGAATTGCCGTTCCTTATGAGCAAGGCTTAATTGCTCATTCCGATGGTGATGTCGCCTTGCATGCTTTAAGTGATGCGCTGCTTGGCGCGATTGCCGCAGGTGATATTGGCCGCCATTTCCCCGATACCGATGATAAATGGAAAGGGGCAGATAGCCGTGAATTATTGAAAGATGTCTATCGCCGTGTGAAAGCGCAAGGCTACCGTTTAGGAAATGCCGACGTCACCATTATCGCGCAAGCGCCGAAGATGGCGCCGTATATTGAAGCGATGTGCGCTGCCATTGCGCAAGATCTTGAAACGACGCTAGATAATATTAACGTCAAAGCAACCACAACCGAGCGCCTTGGTTTCACTGGGCGCAAAGAAGGTATTGCTTGCGAAGCGGTTGTCTTATTGATCAAATGTACTACAGATTAAATGCACGGTTGATCAAAGCATAATATTGCCTTAATAAAACGACCCAACAAATTGAAGAGGTAATGGTAATTCACTTACCTCTCCTTCTATGTAAAAACACGTTATTGATGGACTACCGCCAACGAATGGCACGCTCAGTAACGCGCAATAGCGGCTCATGCGTCGCTGTTTTTATTATTACCGCCAACTCGCGTCAGCGACGGATGAAAACATGTCAGATATATTATCTTCATTGGCTTACCTTTGTGGTAAACCAGCCGCTAAAGCCAAAATAAAAGCCAAGCCAGAGCACTTTAAAGTGATTGAAGACTTAGGATTCGAACTGGCAGGAAGTGGTGAACACTTAATGGTTCATATTCGTAAAACTGGTGAAAATACCAGTTTTGTGGTCAATGAATTGGCTAAAGCATGTGGTGTGAAATCAAAAGATGTGAGTTGGGCTGGTCTGAAAGATCGTCATGCGGTTACGCAGCAGTGGCTCAGTGTACATTTACCAAAAGGTGAGACGCCAGATTTCACCGAGTTTTTGGCTCAATATCCGAGCATCGAAATTCTGGAAATTACGCGTCACAATAAAAAGTTGCGCCCCGGTGATTTAGTTGGCAATCATTTTGAAATCACGCTTTCTGAAGTCACCGATACCGCCGAAGTAGTGACGCGATTAGAGCACATTGCCACTCACGGTGTGCCTAATTATTTTGGTAGCCAACGTTTTGGCAATCACGGTAATAACCTCAGTGAAGCGCGTCGCTGGGGAAAAGAGAACGTGCGTTCACGTAACCAAAATCAGCGCAGTTTGTATCTCTCGGCGGCCCGTTCGTGGATTTTCAACCAAATTGTCTCTGCCCGTATCGAGCAAGATAAGTTACATCAATTTATCGAAGGAGATATCGCACTTGAGGGAGAGAAAACGACCTTAGTCACCTTGGCGAATCTTACCGATCTCAATAACAAACTGGCATTGAATGAAGTGCAAATAAGTGCTGCTTTGGCGGGCGATAACGCACTACCGACGCAAGGTGAGGCTTTAGATTTAGAACAAGTTCACCTTGATGCTGAACCTGACTTGATGGCACTGATCCGCAGCAATCGTATGCGTCATGAGCGCCGTGCGCTGATGCTTAAGCCGCAGAATCTTTCTTGGACAGTTGAACAAGACAATGTGACGTTACGTTTTGATTTAGATGCAGGAAGTTTTGCTACCTCAGTCATTCGTGAATTGGTTGAAGAGATAGCGGTTGAACGCGAGTTCTAAGGAAAAAACTCGATGAAGATTTTATTAAGCAATGATGATGGTGTATACGCGCAAGGTTTAAATACCCTAGCACGCGCGCTGGCGGATCTCGCCGAGATCGTGATTGTCGCGCCGGATCGTAATCGGTCAGGAGCCTCCAATTCGCTGACATTAGAGCAGCCGCTTCGTGTGGATCTCATTGCACCCAATACCTATTCAGTGCAAGGCACACCAACCGATTGTGTGCATTTTGCACTCAATGAACTGCTCAAAGATGATCTGCCTGATTTGGTGCTGACAGGCATCAATCATGGTGCGAATTTGGGCGATGACGTGCTCTATTCGGGCACGGTTGCGGCGGCGATGGAAGGGCATTTTCTTGGGGTGCAAGCGATCGCGTTTTCATTGGTCGGGACGGCTAATTTTACTACGGCAGCCCAGATAGCACGCCAGTTGGTCGAACAGCATCTCAATGCCCCGATCCCAACCAATCGATTATTGAATGTGAACGTACCAGATCGTCCATTTGAGGAGTTAGCGGGTATTCAAGTGACGCGTTTAGGTGCTCGCCATCACGCAGAAAGTATGATTAAGCAGAAAGATCCTCGTGGGCATGATATTTATTGGTTAGGTCCTCCGGGTAAAGAGCAAGATGCAGGGCAAGGGACTGATTTCTATGCGATTGAGCATGGTTATGTCTCCTTGACGCCGTTGCAGGTTGATCTCACGGCTCATGAGTCACTGCCAAGTATGGATAACTGGTTGAAGGAAAAAGGGTAATGGCCAATCCACATGCCGACAGATTAATTGAATTTCTGATCGCGAATGGTATCCAAGATCAAACCGTTTTGGATGCCATTCATTGTTTGCCAAGAGAAAGCTTTGTTTCTCAGGCGATGATGCATCAAGCCTATGACAACAATGCCTTGCCGATAGGCCAAGGACAAACGATTTCACAACCTTACATTGTGGCAAAAATGACGCAGCTTTTAGAACTTGAGCCGCAGAGTAAGGTCTTAGAAATTGGCACAGGATCGGGTTATCAAACCGCTGTGCTTGCCCAGTTGGTTGAGCACGTGTATTCGATTGAACGGATCAAGTCATTACAGTGGGACGCGAAGCGTCGTTTAAAGCAACTTGATATTTATAACGTCTCCACTAAGCATGGTGATGGCTGGTTGGGCTGGGATGCTAAAGCTCCTTTTGATGCGATCATTGTTACGGCAGCGGCCGAATTTGTCCCAAATGCGCTGCTTGATCAGCTTGCGGAAGGTGGCCGTTTAGTGATCCCTGTCGGCAGTAGTGAGCAACAGTTATTGAAAATAGTTCGCCAAGGCGATGATTTTATTTCTAACACCATTGAGATGGTGCGTTTTGTTCCTTTAGTTGCCGGTGATTTAGCTTAGTGATGATGAGTAACCTAAGAAACAGAGTAATAATGGTGCTAATTAGTAGCGTCCTTATCGGATGTGCTGCTCATACTCCTGCACCCGTTTCTGGGCTCAATAAAGACTATAATGCCATTCCTCGTGGTAGTTATCGCGGCAGTTTTTACGAAGTGCAAAAAGGCGATACGCTCTATTTTATATCTTATGTCACAGATAAAAATGTAAACGACTTGATCCGTTTCAATAATTTAAAAAAACCTTACACCATTCATCCCGGTCAAAAACTCAAATTATGGATCCCCAATTACACGCCTCCTGCTTACGGTGGTAGTGGTGTAACAGAAGTCATTGTGTCTGCAACCCCTTCGAGCACAATGGCTGGCTTAGTTTCCCCCCCAATGGTTGTAGACGGAGTGAGTAAAAACTCTAATCAAAATAGTGGATCTAATGCCGCAAGTTCTTCGACCAAAGTCGCAAAGAAAGATCCTCCTAAGGTAGTTGAACAATCGAAATCAAAAGAGTATGTTGATTCAAAAGGTAAGCAAAATGTTAATGCTAATGTAACCTTTGCTAAACCAAAAGATGATAAAGTTTCAAAATGGTTATGGCCGACACAAGGGAGAATAATTAAAAACTTTTCAGCAGGCGATCAAGGAAATAAAGGGATCGATATCGCAGGACAGCGTGGTCAATCCATTTTATCAACTGCTGCAGGAACCGTTGTCTATTCGGGAAATGCATTAAGAGGTTACGGCAATCTTGTGATTGTTAAACATAATGATAACTACCTCAGTGCTTATGCTCATAACGATCGGTTACTGGTAAAAGAAGGACAAAGTGTTAAAGCTGGCCAAAAAATAGCAACCATGGGCAGCTCAGGAACCAGTAGTGTTCGTTTACACTTTGAAATTCGTTATCAAGGTAAGTCGGTGAATCCAAAACGCTACTTACCGTAAACATACTTGAAAGAGTCATGTAGCGACATTAGAAAGTAGTAATGTCTTGCTAGCTCGCCAGGGGGAGGCGCTATGAGTATCAGCAATGCAGTAACGAAAGTCGAAGAGTTTGAAGACCAAGAGATCATGGATTCGATTGAGGTTGATGAAGAACTCACCACCACTAAAAGCCAAAGCGATGACGATGTTCAAATCGAAGATGCCAAAGAAGGATTTGACGCGTCAACAAAAAGCTTAGATGCAACACAGATGTATCTTAGCGAGATTGGTTTTTCTCCATTATTAACAGCCCAAGAAGAAGTACTTTATGCTCGTCGTTCACTGAGAGGCGATGAAGCTGCTCGTAAACGCATGATCGAAAGTAACTTACGTTTGGTCGTTAAAATTTCTCGCCGTTATGGTAATCGTGGCTTAGCTTTACTCGATCTAATTGAAGAGGGTAATTTAGGCTTGATCCGTGCGGTAGAAAAATTTGATCCAGAACGTGGCTTTAGATTCTCAACCTATGCTACTTGGTGGATCCGTCAAACCATTGAACGTGCATTAATGAACCAAACGCGCACTATCCGTTTGCCAATTCACGTCGTTAAAGAGTTGAATATCTACCTTCGTACGGCTCGCGAGCTATCGCAGAAGTTAGATCATGAACCTACCGCAGAAGAAATTGCGTTCCAACTGGATAAGCCAGTAGAAGATGTCAGTAAAATGCTACGTCTGAACGAGCGTATCAGTTCTGTTGATACACCGATTGGCGGCGATGGTGATAAAGCACTACTCGATATCATCCCAGATGCGAACAACTCTGATCCTGAAATTTCTACGCAAGATGATGATATCCGTGAATCACTACTGAATTGGTTAGATGAACTAAACCCAAAACAAAAAGAGGTACTTGCACGCCGTTTTGGACTATTAGGTTATGAACCGTCCACCTTAGAAGAAGTAGGGCGCGAAATTAACTTAACTCGTGAACGAGTTCGTCAAATTCAAGTGGAAGGCCTACGTCGTTTGAGAGAGATCTTGGTTAAACAAGGCTTGAACATGGAAGCGCTGTTTAATGTTGAATACGACTAAAGGTTGGTTCAACAAGACCTTGACTCATAGAACCATTGATTTATAAAACTATTGCATAAAAGCACAAAAGGCACCGACTTAAAATCGATGCCTTTTTTATTTGTAATATCAGATTTTTACATTAGCTTCTTCAAGCGATAAAGCGCTTCTAATGCTTGGCGAGGCGTTAGATCGTCAGGATCAATAGCTGCTAATGCCTGTTCGACTTCGCTTGGGTCTGGGATCAAACTGAGTTGATTAGCAATATCTACGGTTGAGCTTTTGCTGCCATTGGACTGTTGTTGGCTCAATAACTCGAGCTGCGACAATTTAGCGCGCGCGTTTTTGATCACTGTTTTAGGCACGCCAGCAAGACCTGCCACTGCTAGGCCGTAAGATTTACTTGCCGCCCCTTCTTGAACCGCATGCATAAAGGCAATGCTATCGCCATGTTCCACGGCATCTAAATGCACGTTGGCTAAGTGAGGTAGCTGGTTTGGCAGCTCGGTCAGTTCAAAATAATGAGTGGCAAATAGCGTTAGCGCGCCAATTTGGCTTGCGAGCCATTGTGCACTTGCCCAAGCCAGTGATAACCCATCATAGGTACTGGTGCCGCGGCCAATTTCATCCATCAATACCAAGCTATTTTGTGTCGCATTATGCAAAATGTTGGCAGTTTCGGTCATTTCAACCATGAAAGTAGAGCGACCAGAGGCGAGATCGTCCGATGCACCAATGCGGGTGAAGATGCGGTCAATCGAACCGATGTGTGCAGCTTCTGCTGGCACATAGCAACCGATATGCGCTAATAAAGTAATCAATGCAGTTTGGCGCATGTAGGTCGATTTACCTCCCATGTTAGGCCCGGTAATAATCAACATTTTTCGTTGCGGATTGAGCTCAATTGGGTTGGCAATGAAGGGGTCATTCATCACTTGCTCAACGACAGGGTGACGGCCCGCTTGAATATGGATCGCTGGCTCTTTACTCAAGGTCGGGCGACAGTAGTCTAAGCTTTCAGCGCGCTCGGCAAGGTTTTGCAACACATCGAGCTGCGATAGCGAAGATGCAAGGTTTTGCATCTGCTCTAAATGAGGCAACAATAAGTCAAATAACTCTTCCCAAAGCTGCTTTTCCACTGCCAGTGCTTTTGATTTCGAGTTGAGCACTTTATCTTCATGCGCTTTTAGCTCGGCAATAATATAACGCTCGGCATTTTTCAGCGTTTGGCGGCGCACATAGTGGGGAGGAACAAGGTGACTCTGGCCACGGCTGACTTGAATGTAGAAACCGTGAATCGCGTTGTAGCCGACTTTTAGCGTATCAATGCCGTGACGTTCGCGCTCTTCAGCTTCTAATTTATTCAAGTATTCGGTTGCGCCGTTGGCTAAATCACGCCATTCATCCAGTTCGGCGCTGTAGCCATCGGCAATCACGCCACCATCACGAATCACAACTGGTGGGTTGTCTTTGATCGCTCGCTCAAGCAGTGTGCACAGCTCATCCAATGGCTGTACATGATGAGTTAACTGAACTAAGTGGGGTTGCGACAAGGGTTGCAGTATTTCACTGAGCTGCGGCAATTGCTGCATCGCATGTCGCAGGCGTGCTAAGTCTCTTGGGCGAGCGGAACGCAATGCCAAACGTGCAAGAATACGTTCAATATCGCCAATCTGTTTCAGCACAGGTTGTAACTCACTAAACAAAGTAAGTTGTTTCAACTCGCCGATCGCATCAAGGCGTTGATTCAGCGTATCGATACAGCGCATCGGTTGGTGTAACCAGCGTTTGAGCATACGGCTGCCCATAGGAGTGGCGCAGTGATCGAGCACTTCCGCTAAGGTGTTATCAAAGCCACCGGACAAGTTCTGCGTGATCTCTAAATTACGGCGCGTGGCGGCATCTAAGATCACCGAGTGATCTTGGCGATCAAACGTCAGCGAACGAATATGAGGCAGTGCAGTGCGCTGTGTATCTTTCACGTATTGAATCAAACAGCCAGCGGCGCATAAACCCAGTTTAGCCTGTTCTACGCCAAAACCGACTAAATCACGCGTACCAAATTGTTGGTTCAACTGCTGTTTTGCTGTCTCTAACTCAAATTCCCAAATAGGGCGGCGACGGTTGCCTTTGCGATTGCCCATTAAAGTGACTGGCGTGAAATCTTCAGGGAAGAGCAGTTCGCGCGGTGCGGTGCGTTGCAGTTCGGCGGCCATCGCCTCTTCGGTTTCTGGCTCACTCAGTTGGAAGCGCCCTGAAGTGATGTCTAAGGTTGCGTAGCCAAAGCGACCATCGTGGTGGTAGATGGCAGCAATTAAGTTATCGACTCGCTCAGAGAGCAAGGCTTCATCCGTGACCGTACCGGGCGTGACAATCCGTACCACTTTACGCTCAACGGGGCCTTTGCTGGTGGCAGGATCGCCAATTTGTTCACAAATCGCGACGGATTCGCCCTGTTGTACCAATTTCGCTAAGTAACCTTCCACGGCATGATAGGGAACGCCCGCCATTGGAATAGGCTCACCCGCAGAAGCACCGCGTTTGGTGAGTGATATTTCCAGCAATTGCGATGCGCGTTTAGCGTCATCGTAAAACAGCTCGTAGAAATCGCCCATCCGATAAAAGAGCAGAATATCGGGGTTTTCGGCTTTCAATTGCAGATATTGCCGCATCATCGGGGTGTGCTGTGGTGAAGACTCGGCGGAAGATGCGCTGGATTTGCTCATGTTATTCGTCACTCGATTATCAATGGCTGACTGTGAAAATGACCACTGTACAGGAATGTCAGCGGCCTTAGCTCTGACATGAGTTAAAAAGAATCGTCAGAACATGCATTTAAATAGTTGGAGAGGATAACAAACTTCGCTATTGCTGAGCAATCAAGGGATGCTGATGTGGAAGCAAAGCCAAGGGCTAAAGAGTGATGAGCGCGTCAGCACTGATTAGCCCGTTGGGTTGGATATTTGATCTAAGAAAAAAGACCGGATGAGAGATAACGATCGCCTCGATCGCAAATGATGGCGACAACCACCGCTCCGGGATTTTGTTGCGCGATTTGTAACGCAGCGAAAACGGCGCCTCCAGAGCTGACGCCAGCGCAAATACCTTCTTGGGTTGCCAAAGCACGAGCCGTATTGATGGCATCTTGCTCTTCGATATCGAGTACCACATCAACACGTGATGATTCAAAAATGCCGGGTAAATAAGCTTGAGGCCAGCGGCGAATGCCCGGAATTGCACTGCCTTCTGCTGGTTGTAAACCGACAATGCTTATCTCTGGATTTTTCGTTTTTAGATAGCGAGAAGTGCCCATGATGGTGCCCGTTGTGCCCATACTTGAGACAAAGTGGGTGATTTCCCCGTGGCTTTGTTGCCAAATTTCTGGGCCAGTTGAATCAAAATGAGCTTGCGGGTTGTCGGGGTTATTGAATTGATCGAGTACTTTTCCTTTGCCTTCACTTTGCATTTTTAATGCTAAATCGCGCGCTCCTTCCATGCCTTGTTGTTTGCTGACTAAAATGAGCTCACAACCATACGCTTTCATCGCGTCTTTACGCTCTTGGGTGGCATTATCTGGCATGATTAAAATCATTTTGTAGCCTTTGATGGCGGCCGCCATTGCCAGCGCAATACCCGTGTTGCCGCTGGTCGCTTCAATGATGGTATCGCCCGGTTGGAGCTCTTGGCGACGCTCTGCTTGCACTATCATATTGAGTGCTGGGCGATCTTTGACTGAACCTGCTGGGTTATTGCCTTCTAGCTTGACCAATACGGTGCTTGAGGTGTGAGCCGCCAGTCGCTGCAAGCGAACTAAAGGCGTTTGCCCGACATATGCTTCAATCGTTGGAAAGTCCGCCATCATGTTGTCCTTAATTTTTTTAGTCGGAAGAGTAAGATGACGTATCCACCTTACCGAACACTACTATAAAGTCGTGCTGGTAATTGGCATACAATTTATTGCTAGAGTTTATTCCAAAAAGTTCTAGTTATCCTCTTTGTTATAATTCATTTTCCTCATACTCTAATTGCCAAGGACGCCATTTTGGCCGTAGTGATTAGGGAGTAGCAATATATGAAGTTCATCAAGTCAGCCTTAGCCAGCTTATTAGCCGTAGGATCGTTGAATGTTTCGGCCGCGGATCAAACCATTCTCAACTCATCGTACGACATCGCTCGCGAGCTGTTTGCTTCTTATAACCCAGTGTTTGAAAAACACTGGCAACAAAAGACAGGCCAAACAGTGGAGATCAAACAGTCGCACGGTGGGTCATCTGCGCAAGCTCGCTCAATTTTGCAGGGGTTAGCCGCCGATGTAGTGACATTCAATCAGGTAACGGATGTTCAGGTGCTGCACGATCGCGGCAAGCTTATCGATGCTAATTGGCAAGAAAAATTGCCCAATGCAAGCTCACCTTACTATTCCACGACCGCATTTTTAGTGCGCAAGGGGAATCCAAAAAATATTCAAGATTGGGGCGATCTCGCTAAAGCTGATGTGGCTTCTGTATTCCCCAATCCTAAAACCTCAGGTAATGCACGTTATACCTATTTGGCCGCGGTCGGTTATGCACAAAAGACTTTTGGCAAAGAAAACCAAGCCGAGCAGGATCAATTCCTCAAACAATTTTTATCTAATGTAGCGGTATTTGATACTGGCGGCCGTGGTGCGACTACTTCGTTTGTTGAACGTGGTATTGGCGATGTGCTGATTACGTTTGAATCTGAAGTGAACAATATTCGTCAGCAGTATGGCGTGGATGAATATCAAGTAGTGGTGCCTAAGACCTCTATCTTGGCCGAGTTTCCCGTGGCCGTGGTGGAAAAAAATGCCAAGCGTAAAGGCACGCTTGAGGTAGCCAACGAATATCTTGCTTATCTGTACAGTGAAGAAGCGCAACGTTTGCTGGCTGGGTTTAATTACCGCGTTCATGATGAAAAAGTGAACGCAGAATTTGCTGATCGCTTCCCTGAAGTTGAATTGCTAACAGTTGAGAGCATTGCTGGCGGGTGGGAAAGTGCCATGAAACTTCATTTTGCCAATGGCGCGAAGCTTGACCAACTTCAACGTCGTTAATTCGTCATCGCCACCTGCGCTGAGTGTGGGTGGTTTTCTTACGCATCCGTTTTGTTTCGAGGGTTTATGAGCCATTCCTTCACCGCTTCTTTATCTCGCCCACGCCATAAAAGGGTGCTACCCGGATTTGGTATTAGCCTCGGTACTTCGCTGTTTTTTGTCAGCTTAGTGCTGCTATTGCCCGCCAGTGGTTTGATTATGCAGACGAGCCAAATGTCGCTCACCGAGTATTGGCAGGTGGTGGCGGACCCTCGTGTACTGGCCAGTTACAAAGTAACGGTGGGCGCGGCACTCATCGCCTCATTGTTTAATGGCTTGCTAGGATTATTGCTCGCTTGGGTGCTGGTTCGTTATGATTTTTATGGCAAACGTATTCTTGATGCTTTAGTCGATTTACCGTTTGCTTTGCCTACCGCCGTTGCAGGCATCACGTTGGCGACGCTTTACTCATCCAATGGCTGGGTGGGCAGCGTACTTGGCGAGCTTGGAATTAAAGTGGCTTATACCCCCTTGGGGATTGTTGTCGCGATGGCGTTTACCAGTATTCCGTTTGTGGTGCGCACGGTACAACCCGTCTTGGAGGAGATCTCCAAAGAAGAGGAAGAAGCGGGAATGACGTTAGGCGCATCAGACAGCGCCGTATTTTGGAAAGTGATCATGCCTTCGATTCGTCCAGCACTATTGGTTGGTATTGCACTCTCATTTACGCGTAGCTTGGGCGAGTTTGGTGCAGTGATTTTCATTGCGGGCAATATGCCTTACGTCAGTGAAATTACCTCATTAATGATTTTTGTACGCTTACAAGAATTTGATTTTCCGGCGGCGAGTGCCATTGCCTCGGTAGTATTGATGGCATCGTTATCGCTGCTACTACTGATCAATCTATGGCAAGGCGCATACCTGCGTCGAATTCATGGACGTTAAGGAACCGATGATGAAAGCACATCAACCGTTACGAGTCGGAGAAGCACCTTGGGTGAAGTGGAGTTTGATTGGCTTTGCGCTGTTTTGGGTTGCATTGTTGCTGATTATCCCGCTAGTGAGCATTTTCAAACAAGCCTTTGCCAGTGGTTTATCGACTTATATTAGTCATTTAATTGAACCCGATACGCGTCATGCCATTGGTTTAACACTGTTAGTTGCGCTACTCACGGTGCCAATTAACTTAGTGTTTGGCGTGTTATTGGCTTGGGCTGTGACTCGTTTTGAATTTCCGGGTAGAAAAATATTAACCACTTTAATTGATATTCCGTTTGCCGTATCACCGGTTGTTGCAGGCCTTCTGTATTTACTGCTTTACGGCAGCAGCGGCTGGTTAGGTGAGTGGTTGTTTGAGCGCGATCTGCAAGTGATGTTTGCTTGGCCGGGAATTTTATTGGTCACGGTTTTTGTGACTTGCCCGTTTGTCGCGCGTGAGCTGATCCCGCTGATGCAGCAGCAAGGTCGCTCCGATGAAGAAGCGGCGGTTATTTTGGGTGCATCTTGGTGGCAACTGTTTCGTCGCGTCACCTTACCGAATATTAAATGGGCGTTGATTTACGGTGTCATCCTAACCAATGCGCGTGCCATTGGTGAATTTGGTGCAGTAGCAGTTGTGTCTGGCAATATTCGTGGTGAAACCAATACCTTACCGCTACATG
Organism: Vibrio sp. RM-69-4; assembly: GCF_024743775.1. Classification (NCBI taxonomy): domain Bacteria; kingdom Pseudomonadati; phylum Pseudomonadota; class Gammaproteobacteria; order Vibrionales; family Vibrionaceae; genus Vibrio; species Vibrio sp. RM-69-4. The sequence continues at coordinate 13,002 of NZ_JAMQXI010000074.1, read as the reverse complement.
TGCAGCTACTGTATGAAGATTATCAATCGGAAGCGGCGTTTGCTAGCGCCTCACTATTGGCTTTCATTGCATTATTAACCTTAGTTTTTAAAGCTTATGTTGAATGGCGTCAACACAACAATCAGACAAAAACGAACAGAGAGCAAGAGACGGTATGAGTATACGTTTAGACAACATTTCCAAACAATTTGGTCAATTTCAAGCGCTCTCTCCGCTCTCGTTACAGATTGATGATGGCGAGATGATTGGCTTACTTGGTCCTTCCGGCTCAGGCAAAACCACTTTGTTGCGCATTATTGCCGGCCTTGAAGGAGCCGATAGCGGAACCATTCATTTTAGAGATCGCGATGTGACTCATGTCCACGTCCGCGAGCGCCGAGTTGGCTTTGTGTTTCAAAACTACGCACTTTTTCGTCATATGACGGTGGCCGACAATGTCGCGTTTGGTTTGCAAGTGATGGATCGCCGTCATAGACCAGCGGCGGCGGAGATCACCAAAAGAGTCAAACAGCTATTGGATATTGTGCAACTTGGCCATTTAGCAGAGCGCTATCCTGAACAACTTTCCGGCGGGCAAAAGCAGCGCATCGCCTTGGCTCGCGCTCTTGCAACAAAGCCGGAAGTGCTACTGCTGGATGAGCCTTTTGGCGCACTGGATGCCAAAGTGCGTAAAGAATTGCGCCGCTGGTTGCGCAGCTTGCATGAAGAGCTCGGTTTTACGAGCGTATTTGTCACCCACGATCAAGATGAAGCACTTGAACTCTCTGATCGCGTGGTCGTAATGAGCAATGGCCGCATCGAACAGATCGACTCGCCAGTGCAGCTTTATGCTCAACCGAACAGTCGCTTCGTCTTTGACTTTTTTGGCAATGTGAATGTCTTCCAAGCCAACTGGAATAACGAGCAGTGGGTCAACGGTCAATCGTTTATCTTACCGCCGAAAGATCACGCGATTAATCAATCAGGAAAGTTGTATGTACGCAGCCATGAGTTGAGCCTATCGAACAAACAAAATAGCCAAGCTTCATTGCCTTTTGAAGTGGTCTCTGTCAATCCTGTTGGCGCGGAAGTGCGAGTGGAACTCGTGCCAGTGGGCTGGGAGAGTGAGCAATTATGGGAAGCAAAATTAACCCATAGAGCATTGAGTGAACAACCGCTCACACGAGGTGACAAAACCTTTGCTACACCACAAGTGGGCTACTTTTTTGGTGGGGAGAGCAGCACTCCGCACACCATTCGTTGGCCATTCTTAGACGCAGATAGTTTAATGTTTGAGATCTAAATACAACGGACGAACGATTCAGAATGGGCACGCTTGCGTGCCCATTCTGTTTTCTGATGATTCAATCTGCTATAAAGGTTCAAGCGAAAATAACGTGGCTTTGGAGAGGGCGTAATGAAAGCGATTTTTGCATTAAGTGAGCAATTAGGTCAGCAATTGTTAGCACAAAAAGAGATCCTCACCAGTGCTGAATCATGCACTGGTGGTGGTGTGGCATTTGCACTTACCGAGGTTGCAGGAAGTTCGGCTTGGTTTGAACGGTCATTTGTGACCTACAGTAATCTCGCTAAACAAGAGATGCTCGGTGTCAAAGCACAGACACTGGTGGATTTTGGCGCGGTTTCAGAACCCGTTGTGCGCGAAATGGTACAAGGAGCACTTTTGCATTCCCAAGCCACTATTGGTGTAGCGATCAGTGGTATTGCTGGTCCTGACGGCGGTAGCGCAGAAAAACCAGTGGGAACCGTATGCTTTGCATGGGCTTCTAAGCAAGGCTGGGAACGTGCTGAGACGCTTTGTTTTAAAGGCGATCGCGCACAGGTGCGCAAGCAGGCGATTACTCATGCATTACAAGTGGTGAGTCACTTTTTATCGCAGCCAAATTGAACCTAGTCGAAATTTTTTCGACACAGCTATAGACACTGTATGAATCAACAGTATAATTAACCCCAATTGGCGACTAAAGAGTCGATAAAAAATTTAACGAGCCGCTACCCACAGCGACAGTTTGGAGAAAGTAATGGACGAAAATAAGCAGAAGGCGCTAGCCGCAGCACTGGGTCAAATTGAAAAGCAATTTGGTAAAGGTTCGATCATGCGCCTTGGTGACAACCGTACAATGGATGTTGAAACCATTTCTACCGGTTCACTTTCTTTGGATATTGCATTGGGTGCTGGCGGTTTACCAATGGGACGTATCGTTGAAGTCTACGGCCCTGAATCATCAGGAAAAACAACGTTAACGCTGGAATTGATCGCAGCAGCACAACGAGTGGGTAAAACCTGTGCTTTTATCGATGCAGAACATGCCCTTGACCCAATTTATGCTAAAAAACTGGGTGTAAACATCGATGAGCTGTTGGTTTCACAACCTGATACGGGCGAACAAGCGCTTGAAATTTGTGATGCCTTGGCCCGTTCTGGTGCCATTGATGTTATCGTCATTGACTCTGTGGCTGCACTGACACCAAAAGCTGAAATTGAAGGTGAAATGGGCGATAGCCACATGGGTCTACAAGCCCGTATGCTTTCTCAAGCGATGCGTAAGTTAACGGGTAACCTAAAACAGTCCAACTGCATGTGTATCTTCATCAACCAGATCCGTATGAAAATTGGTGTGATGTTTGGTAACCCTGAAACCACAACAGGTGGTAATGCCCTTAAATTCTACGCTTCAGTTCGTTTAGATATTCGTCGTACAGGCTCTATTAAAGAGGGTGACGAAGTCGTGGGTAATGAAACGCGTATTAAAGTGGTTAAGAACAAAATCGCGGCTCCCTTTAAACAAGCGGATACTCAAATTCTTTACGGACAAGGTTTTAACCGTGAAGGTGAATTGGTTGATCTTGGCGTGAAACATAAATTGGTTGAGAAAGCGGGCGCTTGGTATAGCTATAACGGTGATAAAATTGGTCAAGGTAAAGCAAACGCTTGTAAATTCTTGAGAGAGAATCCAGCTGCAGCTATGGCTCTTGATACTAAGTTACGTGAAATGCTGCTCAATCCAGCCGAGTTAATTGTTGAAGAACCTATTTTGAGCGAAATGCCTCAAGAAGAAGAGTTGTAATCTTCTCCACGTTTATATTTCAACAAAGCCCTGCAATGCAGGGCTTTGTTTTATCCATGACTAATAGGGACAGTATGTATTCCTCTAAATTCAAATCGACGTTATCGTGCAAAGAGTGCGCATTGCAATTACTGAGCCGACGAGATCACAGCGAGCATGAGCTACAGCAAAAGCTCATGAGTAAAGGGTATGATTCGGAAATTATCGTTCAAACCATGAGTTACTGCCTTGAGAACCATTATTTGGATGAACTGCGCTATGCCGCAAGTCAAATAAGACAACATGTCACTAAAGGTCATGGTGAGCGGCGTATTCGACAAGAGCTGAGCCAAAAAAGAGTCAATAGCGATGATATTGAAACCGCTTTACATCAAGAGCCTCAAGATTGGTTTGAATTGGCAAAAGCGGTGGCTGAAAAAAAATTCAGAGAACCTGCGGAAAAAGGTTCAAAAGAACATGCCAAACAAGTGCGTTTTTTGCAGTATCGAGGCTTTAGCTTCGAGCAAATTAGCTACGCTTTATCATCATCGGAAGCTTAACTCTTCGTCTGATCCGCAATTTATTTCCTGCCATGCCTTTTCTATAAGAAAACTAGTCGAACTCTTATCCATGCTTTACAATAACGCAAAATTCTAACTTGAGTATTTCAGGAAGAGCTGCATGTTTATGAGCACTGATGAGGTTCGCCGCGCGTTCCTCTCGTTCTTTGAAAGTAAAGGACACCAAATTGTTGATAGTTCATCATTAGTCCCCGCTAATGACCCAACCCTGTTGTTCACAAATGCAGGAATGAACCAATTTAAAGATTGTTTTCTTGGTTTAGAAAAGCGTGCTTATACACGTGCAACAACGGCTCAACGTTGTGTGCGAGCTGGTGGTAAGCATAACGATCTGGAAAACGTTGGTTTTACCGCTCGTCACCATACCTTTTTTGAAATGTTGGGTAACTTCAGCTTTGGCGATTACTTCAAAGAAGACGCTATCGCATACGCGTGGGAGTTTCTTACTGTAACACTCAAGTTGCCCGCTGATCGTCTACTGGTTACCGTGTATGAAACCGATGATGAAGCATTTGATATCTGGAACAAAAAAGTAGGCATTCCGGCTGAGCGCATTATTCGCATTGGCGATAAACCGGGTGGTAAAGCTTATGAGTCAGACAACTTCTGGCAAATGGGTGATACGGGTCCGTGTGGTCCTTGTACTGAAATTTTCTACGATCATGGCGATCATATCTGGGGTGGTCCTCCAGGTTCGGCAGAGGAAGATGGCGATCGTTTCATTGAAATTTGGAACAACGTATTCATGCAGTTTAACCGTCATGCCGATGGCACGATGGAGCCACTTCCAAAACCTTCCGTTGATACCGGTATGGGTATTGAACGTATTTCTGCGATCATGCAGGGTGTTCACTCAAACTATGAAATTGATGTGTTTCAAGCCTTGATTAAAGCCGCCGCTGATGTAACGGGTTATGACGATCTTTCCAATCAATCGCTACGCGTTGTTGCTGATCACATCCGTTCTTGTGCTTTCTTGATTGTGGATGGTGTGATGCCATCGAATGAAGGCCGTGGCTATGTACTGCGTCGGATTATTCGTCGAGCGGTGCGTCATGGTAATAAATTGGGCGCACAAGGTGCCTTCTTCCACAAATTGGTTGGCCCATTAGCACAAGTGATGGGAACGGCTGGTGAAGAACTGAAAAAGCAGCAAGCGCTTGTAGAAAAAGTGCTGCGCATTGAAGAAGAGAACTTCGGTCGCACTCTTGAACGCGGTATGGCGATCCTCAATGATGCACTCGATAATTTAGAGGGTAGCGTACTGGATGGTGAAACTGTCTTTAAACTTTACGATACCTACGGTTTTCCGGCTGATTTAACTAATGATGTTGCACGTGAACGTGAGCTGACCATTGACGAACTAGGTTTCGAAAAAGCGATGGAAGAGCAGCGTCAACGAGCGCGTGAAGCGGGCCAATTTGGCACTGACTACAATGCAATCATTAAAGTTGATGCCAATACCGCTTTCTGTGGCTACAGCGCGACAAAAGGCGAGAGCCGCATTGCCGCTATGTTTGTTGACGGCAATGAAGTTGACACTCTATCTGCGGGTGATAAAGCGATTTTGATCTTGGGCGAAACACCTTTCTACGCTGAATCCGGTGGTCAATGTGGCGATGCGGGTGTTATTCAAACGGCCACGGGCTTGTTTAAAGTTGAAGATACACAAAAACTCGGCAACGCCATTGCTCATCACGGTGAACTCATCGAGGGCGTACTCGCCAAAGGCGATGAAGCGAAAGCCATTGTTGATGCTAAGCGCCGCGCTGCAATTTCACTGAACCACTCCGCCACACATTTGTTGCATGCTGCACTTCGCCAAGTATTAGGTTCGCACGTGGCGCAAAAAGGCTCATTGGTAAAAGCGGAAAGCTTGCGTTTTGACTTCTCTCATTTAGAAGCAATGACGCCCGTAGAGCTAAAAGAAGTGGAACGTCTAGTGAACGCGCAAATTCGCCGTAACCACACGATTGAAACCAATATTATGGACATCGAAGCGGCAAAAGCCAAAGGTGCTATGGCACTGTTTGGTGAAAAATACGACGATGAAGTTCGTGTATTGTCGATGGGGGATTTCTCAACCGAACTGTGTGGTGGTATTCACGCAAGTAACACCGGTGACATCGGCCTATTCAAAATAGTTTCTGAAGGCGGTATTGCCGCTGGCATTCGTCGTATTGAAGCGGTGACGGGTGAAGGCGCGCTGGATCTATTGGATCAACAGCAGGCTCAATATGAAGTCAAAGTGGCTGAAATGGCGGCTAAAGCGAAATCTTTGGAAAAAGAGTTGCAGCAGTTAAAAGATAAACTTGCAGCGAAAGAAAGTGCCAATCTGATCAGCAATGTAAAAGAAATTGCGGGTGTGAAAGTGCTAGTTGCTCAACTTAATGGCGCTGATAACAAAGCGCTGCGTGGTATGGTTGATGAGCTAAAAAATCAGTTAGGCAGTGGCATTATCATGCTGGGTAATGTGGCTGATGATAAAGTGGGTTTGATTGCGGGTGTGACCAAAGATCTTACCGCCAAAGTTAAAGCAGGGGAGCTGGTCAATATGGTTGCCTTGCAAGTGGGTGGTAAAGGTGGCGGCCGTCCGGATATGGCTCAAGCGGGAGGTACGGATGTTAATGCCTTGCCTGGCGCTTTAGCTTCAGTAGATGCTTGGATTGCTGAGCATCTATAAACCGCTGTAATAAGTCACGCTCAATCACTGTTTTTTGATTGGGCGTAATTTTATTTACCAAACCAAGTGGTCTAATTGGCGCAATAGGATACGAGCCAGTTATCTGCTTGGTTTTGTTTTTGTAACTACTGAATCGATACTCAACATAGTGCTCTGCTTTCGATTTGGTCCTAATGAGACTTTGGTCTTGGGAAGGTGAAGATAGGTGAAAAAGCCCCTTATCGTGCAAAAGTTTGGCGGAACCTCGGTGGGTTCAATAGAACGAATCCATACCGTCGCTGAACACATCATTAAGGCGAAGAATGATGGTAATCAAGTGGTTGTAGTTGTTTCTGCAATGTCAGGAGAAACCAATCGACTGTTGGGCTTAGCACAACAAATCGATAGTGTACCAACTGCAAGGGAACTTGATGTTTTGCTCTCTGCTGGTGAGCAAGTGTCTATGGCGCTATTAGCGATGACACTCAATAAATTAGGCTATTCAGCTCGCTCACTAACCGGAGCTCAAGCGAACATTGTGACCGATAATCAACACAATGACGCGACGATTAAAATGATTGATACTCGAACGATTACCGAGTTGCTGGCACAAGATCATATTGTGGTGGTAGCGGGTTTTCAGGGTGTGAATGAGAATGGGGATATCACCACTTTAGGACGTGGAGGTTCTGATACTAGCGCTGTGACGCTAGCGGGAGCTCTTAAAGCCGATGAGTGTCAAATATTCACTGATGTGGATGGTGTTTACACATGTGATCCACGTGTGGTTGCAACGGCTCAAAAATTAGAGATCGTTGATTTCCCGTCAATGGAAGAAATGGCACGTAAAGGCGCTAAAGTTCTGCATTTACCTTGTGTGCAATATGCGTGGGAAAATGAAGTTCCTTTACGCGTACTGTCTACTTTTGATGTAAACGCAGGCAGTCTAATCAAAGGTGAGCAGTGTCATAAAGCAGTATGTGGCATTGCGATTCAACGCGATATGGCGCTTATTACTGTGCAACATGATCATTTCCCGAGTTTAGCCAAGCAGTGCCAAATGCTCGGTGTGGAAGTGTGGAGTGTGATCGAAGAGGCAGAATGGACAGGTGTCATTATAAAACGAGACGCTTGTGCTAAATTAGCTCTGGTTTTCAATGACAAAATCCGTAATAGTGAACCCGTTAGTTTATTGACCACGGTAGGTTTGCTGGCTCAGGAATTAGTTGAGCGCTCATGTGAATTACTGGCAGAACAAGGAATAGAAGTAAGTTCTCTTTCGGTTGATAAACAATCGTTAATGCTGGTTATGCAGCCACAACATGTTGATAAAGCAGCCAATATTTTACATGAGGCCTATATAGGGTCAGATGAGCTGTTAGCTTCTCACCTAAAACATGCATCTTTAGGGTGAGAGCGCACTAATAGATAGTTTACGAAAATATAACTTTTAGTGGATAATAGCGCAGTTGCAATATAATACAGAGATTACTCAAGGAGCAAAGAATGCTAATTTTGACTCGCCGCGTTGGCGAAACACTAATGATCGGTGATGAAGTGACAGTAACAGTTCTTGGTGTAAAAGGTAACCAAGTGCGTATCGGTGTGAATGCACCGAAAGAGGTTTCTGTCCACCGTGAAGAAATCTACATGCGCATTCAAGCTGAAAAAGGTAATGGTAGTGTTGCACCTAGCAACTACTAATTATCACAAGGAAGGCTAGCGAATTTTGCTGGCCTTTTTTATGCTTTGAAGTCACTGATATGACAGAAAAGTTTAATTTCACAGCGCTTTGATTAAATAGCCAACGGTTGATTTGATTTTTGTCGCTTTTACCAAGAAAGTGTTTGACATATTTTTGGTAAAAAGTAATATGTGCCTCCGCAAGACGGTGAGGTGGCCGAGAGGCCGAAGGCGCTCCCCTGCTAAGGGAGTATACGGTTTATAGCCGTATCGAGGGTTCGAATCCCTCCCTCACCGCCATTCTTGCTTATTTGGTTTAGCATCCAAATAAAGAACAATGTGCGTCCTTAGCTCAGCTGGATAGAGTACCTGGCTACGAACCAGGCGGTCGGAGGTTCGAATCCTCCAGGACGCGCCATATTCTTTCGTAAGATTGAATGTGAAAATGCGGTGAGGTGGCCGAGAGGCCGAAGGCGCTCCCCTGCTAAGGGAGTATACGGTTTATAGCCGTATCGAGGGTTCGAATCCCTCCCTCACCGCCATTTATTGACCATGAGTCAATTTTTTTGTTCAGAAATAAAATTTTTGTGATGTAATTCACATCTTGCGCGCTCATAGCTCAGCTGGATAGAGTACCTGGCTACGAACCAGGCGGTCGGAGGTTCGAATCCTCCTGAGCGCGCCACTTATTTAAAGTTAGTGATACTGTCATTAACTCTGCGCGTCCTTAGCTCAGCTGGATAGAGTACCTGGCTACGAACCAGGCGGTCGGAGGTTCGAATCCTCCAGGACGCGCCACTTATTCAAAGGGTCACTGATCCTGATACTGTTAGCGATTATCGCTGATTAATATCAAAACCTTGCGCGCTCATAGCTCAGCTGGATAGAGTACCTGGCTACGAACCAGGCGGTCGGAGGTTCGAATCCTCCTGAGCGCGCCACTTATTTAAAGTTAGTGATACTTTCATTAACTCTGCGCGTCCTTAGCTCAGCTGGATAGAGTACCTGGCTACGAACCAGGCGGTCGGAGGTTCGAATCCTCCAGGACGCGCCACTTATTCAAAGGGTCATTGACCCTGATATTGTTAACGATTATCGCTGATTAATATCAAAACCTTGCGCGCTCATAGCTCAGCTGGATAGAGTACCTGGCTACGAACCAGGCGGTCGGAGGTTCGAATCCTCCTGAGCGCGCCATTTATTAAGAAGCCTCGCATTGTGCGGGGCTTTTTTTATGTTGGTTTTTTGTTGCTATTTTGTTAAATTGAAAATGGCAACTATTTGTTTTATCTTGTTAATCTGCAATGTTTTAACTCCCTCTCAGTATCTGCATCATTTTTTGATTAACGTAGCCGTATTGGCTAGTTAAATGCCCTTCTTAATAGAGAAAATTCAGAGTTTTGTGATTTGTGTGAGTAATTGTTCGCCGATTTTGTGTGTTATCTACAAGAGTCCCTTAAACAAAATTGACAATTATTAACCAATCGAGATAATCCTAGTCCACTTGCCAAGATCGCACTTGTAAAAATGCGTAGCAATTGTTGTCAGGATGACACAGAAAGGAAGCAACATGACTACTATTGGAAGCCTATTAGTTGACGCCGCCACCCTTATGATTACGGGGATGGCTGTAGTCTTTATTTTTCTAACTATTCTCGTTTATCTCGTTCGGTTAATGTCAACCTTGGTACCGGAAGAAGTACCACAACCGATCGCAGCGCCGATTCAACATCGAAAAGTTCAACCAAACCCTTCAGCTGTGAGCCCGCAAATTGTGGCGGCAATTTCTGCAGCAGTGCATCAGCACCGCGCATTAGCTAAATAGCATAGAAAGGATGAAAAGGAGTTTATGAGCATGTCTAAACCACTAGCTATTACGGATGTGGTCCTTCGTGATGCCCATCAGTCACTATTTGCCACGCGCATGCGTATCGAAGACATGCTGCCTATTGCAGCAGAGCTCGATAAGATCGGTTATTGGTCACTGGAAACTTGGGGAGGAGCAACGTTTGATGCTTGCATCCGTTTTCTCGGTGAAGATCCATGGGAGCGTTTACGTTCGCTTAAGCAAGCGATGCCCAATACCCCAATGCAAATGTTGCTACGCGGCCAGAATTTACTAGGCTATCGCCACTATGCTGACGATGTTGTTGAAAAGTTTGTCGAACGAGCTCACGCGAATGGTATGGATGTTTTCCGTATTTTTGATGCGATGAATGATGTTCGCAATTTTGAAAAAGCGGTCAAAGCGACAATTGATGTTGGCGCACACGCGCAGGGCACACTGTCTTACACCACTAGCCCTGTTCATAATTCAGATACTTGGGTTGATCTTGCCAAGCGGTTGGAAGATCTCGGCTGCCACTCTTTGTGTATTAAAGATATGTCTGGGTTGCTCAAGCCGTATGAAGCTGAAGATCTGATCACCCGTATTAAATCCTCTTGTGCCGTACCTTTAGCGCTGCACAGTCATGCCACGACTGGTCTTTCAGCGGCAACAGCCGTTAAAGCGGTAGAGGCTGGTATCGATATTTTGGATACCGCTATCTCGTCAATGAGCCAAACTTACGGGCACACACCAACCGAAACAGTGGTCGCTATGCTTGAAGGAACCGAGCGTGATACGGGCCTGAGCCTGACACAGCTTGAACCGATTGCCACTTATTTTCGTGAAGTGCGTAAGAAATACGCTAAATGGGAAGGGCAGTTAAAAGGTGTCGATTCTCGTATTCTTATTGCGCAGGTTCCTGGTGGTATGTTGACTAATATGGAAGGTCAACTAAAAGAACAAGGAGCGGCCGATCGCCTTGATGAGGTTCTTGAAGAGATCCCTCGTGTGCGAAAAGATTTAGGTTTCATTCCCCTTGTGACTCCAACATCTCAAATCGTGGGAACACAAGCGGTGATCAACGTCCTGACTGGTGAGCGCTATAAGAGCATCACGAAAGAAACTGCAGGGGTATTAAAAGGTGAATACGGTGCAACGCCTGCGCCAGTGAATGCTGAGTTGCAAGCCAAGGTGTTGGGTAATCTTACGCCGATCACTTGCCGTCCAGCCGATTTGTTGGATGCAGAAATGGCCGTGTTGACCACTGAATTGCTTGAAAAGGCAAAAGCAGAGGGAATTTCATTAGCTACAGATACGGTGGATGATGTTCTGACTTATGCATTGTTTCCACAAGTCGGTTTGAAGTTCTTGAAAAATCGTCACAATCCGGATGCATTTGAGCCTGCGCCAACCTTGGAGTCAGCCAAACCTACACCTGCCACTGTTGTGACAAAAGGTGGTATTGAAACCTACAGTGTTAAAGTGGATGGGCAAATTTACACGGTTGAAGTGGGGCCACAAGGCCAGCTTAGCTCGATTTCTGCCAGCCAGCCTCAAGCAGCACAGCCATCAAGCGTGCCGGCAAGTAACAATGCAGAAGCGGTTCCTTCACCACTCGCTGGCAACATTTTTAAAGTGAATGTTCAAGCCGGTTCTGAGGTGTTAGAAGGGGATGTGTTAGTGATTCTGGAAGCGATGAAGATGGAAACTGAGATCCGTGCGGCACGTGGCGGTATTGTTCAAGATCTTCATGTCAAAGAGGGTGATGCTGTGACTGTTGGTGCACCATTGCTGAGCTTAGCGTAAGGGAGAACCATGGACGGATTATTGACCTTATGGTCTGAAACAGGGATCGCTAATTTTCAGCTAGGCCAAATCTGCATGATTTTGGTCGGTTGTTTACTGCTGTTTTTGGCTATTCGCAAAGGCTTTGAGCCACTGCTGTTATTGCCGATCGGCTTTGGTGCGATTTTAGCGAATATTCCGAATGCGGGTTTTACCGAACCCGGCGGTCTGCTTTATTACGTTTATCATGTTGGTATTGAGACGGGCGTTTTTCCACTGCTGATCTTTATGGGTGTGGGCGCGATGACCGATTTCGGGGCATTGATTGCAAACCCTAAAACGTTATGGCTAGGTGCGGCCGCTCAGTTTGGTATTTTCGCCACCCTGTTTGGTGCGATATTACTCAACTATGTGCCGGGTATGGAATTTACCATGGCCGATGCTGCGTCCATCGCCATCATTGGTGGAGCCGATGGCCCAACCGCTATTTTCCTTGCCAGTAAATTATCGCCGGATTTATTAGGTGCAATCGCTGTGGCGGCTTATAGCTATATGGCATTAGTCCCTATCATTCAGCCACCGATTATGAAGGCACTCACAACACCTGAAGAGCGAAAAATCAAAATGGCTCAGCTACGCCACGTTGGGAAGACAGAAAAAATACTGTTTCCTTTGGCGGTGCTATTGATGACGATTCTATTTTTACCGTCAGCAACGCCATTAGTGGGTATGTTCTGTCTAGGTAATTTAATGCGTGAATCGGGTGTGGTTGAGCGTCTATCCAAGACAGCGCAAAATGAACTGATCAACATCGTTACTATCTTCTTAGGCTTAGGCGTTGGTTCTAAACTGCAGGCTGATAAGTTTTTGAACTTGGAAACATTAGGTATTTTGGCGCTCGGTGCTATTGCTTTCAGTATTGGTACGGCTGGTGGTGTGTTGATGGCGAAAGTGCTTAATAAATTCTCGAAAGAGGATATTAACCCTCTTATTGGCGCTGCTGGTGTGTCTGCGGTACCGATGGCGGCGCGAGTAGTGAACAAAGTGGGGCTTGAAGCTAATCCACAGAACTTCTTACTGATGCACGCCATGGGGCCAAATGTAGCAGGTGTACTGGGCTCTGCTGTTGCAGCAGGCGTTTTGCTTGCTCTTGTTGGCTAAGCCTAGACGAGCCGATGGTTATTTTGCGAGCTAAAGATTAACTAGAAGCAATAAAATGGTATATATTCAAAGGGATGCTGAGGCATCCCTTTCTTTTTATCAATAGGGAAGTTTGACATGGATAATAAACAGATCGCAATTACTGAGTTTGGTGGACCAGAGGTGCTCGTTATTCAAACCAGTGACGTTCCTCAACCTAAAGCTGGCGAAGTGTTAGTGAAAGTGGCTTTTGCTGGTGTAAACCCTATTGATGTA
>NZ_JAMQXI010000073.1:0-3402 GCF_024743775.1 Vibrio sp. RM-69-4 | reverse complement strand
TTCTTGAATCACTCAACCATTGCAATTGTGGCTTTTGGTCGTGTAAATTCAGTTTATCTCATTGAATTTGCATAACAAACGGCTCAAGAGGGATTGCCAACGCTTGGCGACTTTAGTGCAAAATTGAAGTTAAGTGTTTACAGTGTGTTTTTTGAGTTCGGCTATGCGTTGTCAACCCCTTAGCCGGGCGTTAAGTTGCAAATCGGTCTAGGAGTATAAAAATTGGCAAAGAAGAGAATTGTTTCTGTAGGCTTTGAACTAGCTAACGATGAAGTAACAACTATAGATTTTAGGTCTAATGCTTCACTATTAGACTGGGATGTAATCTTGTTTCGTGAAGATGTATTGCATTTCCTTTATTCAGGATACGCATCGGATAGCTATCAAGGAAAGCCATCATTATCAGAAAGTAAGTCGTTTCAGTTAAGAGAGGCAGTTCAACATTGGCATAGGGAAATATCTGAAGCAGTAAACTGTGGCAAGACTGTTTTTTATTTCCTTGAGCAATATCGAGACTTTTACATAGATACGGGGAAGCGGGAGTATTCTGGTACTGGTCGTAACCAAAAAACGACGAGGATGGTTTCTCTTTACGACAATTATAAATGTCTGCCGTTGGACGTATCTGTAACACCAAGGCAAGGTAAAGAAATGATGCTTGCTCCTAAAGGAGCAGAAGTTATCTCAACTTTTTGGCAAGAGTTTTCAGCTCTGTCCGAGTACAAGGTTACGCTAGAAAGTGACCAAACAAAGCCATTACTTTACACCAAGCATGGCAACAATGAAGTAGGCTCATATATAACTACCAAATCAGGTGGTGCTTTAATACTACTTCCTTATATGGACCTGGAAGATGAAGACTTTACTGATGAAATTGAGCATGATGATGAATGGGAAACGCGCTGGAGTGAGAAAGGAATCCAGTTCGGTGCAAAACTAGTCGCTAGTTTAATTGGTGTCGACACACAGCTTCGTAAAAGTTCGGAAAAAACAGTTGAACCTGACTGGGCAAAGTCTGATGAATATGTTTTCACAAAAGAAACTGAGCTAAGGCAAGATGTTCAAGTCTTGAACGAAAAAATTGCACAGTTAGATGAAGAGAAATCTCAATGTTTAGCAGAGCTTGAAGGAGCAGGAGCGCTTCGTGGTCTGCTGTATGATACAGGAAAAGCACTAGAAGCTTCCATATTGGTGGGTTTGAAAACACTAGGTTTTCAAGCTGAAAACTATGAAGATGATACCAAAGAGTTTGATGTTGTTTTTGAATCGTCAGAAGGACGCTTGATTGGAGAGGCAGAAGGTAAAGACAATAAAGCAATTAACATTACTAAGTTAAGGCAGTTAGCACTAAACCTGCACGAAGATTTGGAACGTGATGAAGTTTCAAGCCCTGCAAAAGGCGTTCTATTTGGTAACGCTTATAGGTTAAAACCACTAAATGAAAGACAGCAACCATTTACAGATAAATGCTTACTATCGTCAAATACTAGCTCCACAGCTCTAGTACATACCCCCGATCTATTTTCTGTTGTTCATTATGTTTCAGAAACTAACGATCTAATTTTTGCAGAAAGTTGCCGAAAGGCTCTTATTGAAACAGTCGGGTTAGTCAAATTCCCTGCAATACCAGAAGCAATGTCTGAAACTAGTCCCGAGGAAACAGCAACTTAACAAAGCATTTAAGAGTGATTCGCAACGCTTGGCAGTTTCGCTTCGCTCAAGTATAGCCAAGCGCCGCTCACACCTTAATGCGGCGTTAGCCTTATTCAAAAGGAGATTCTATGAAATCAGCAGTTCTTGTTATTGATGTGCAGAATATTTTGTTTGACCCAACACCTCAACCGTTTGAAAGAAATGAGGTTTTAACTCGCATCAATAAAGTCACAGATTGGGCGCGCCAAAAGGATATCTCAGTCATCTTTATCCAACATGAACAAACTGGGACTCCAATCGAATATGGCAGTGAAGGTTGGCAATTACAGTCATCATTACACGTTGAAAGTAGTGACCATTTTATACGCAAAACAACGCCAGATTCGTTTTTACGAACAAACTTGGAGTCGTTGCTGCAAGAACTCTGTATTGAGCATCTTTATATCTGCGGCTACGCCACAGAGTTTTGTGTAGATACAACTACGCGACGAGCTGCTGGTTTAGGTTACTCGGTGGATTTGATATCAGATGCTCACACAACTCAAAGCAAATCTCATTTGTCAGGTGAGCAAATCCGAGTACATCACAATGCAACATTGCCGAGTATTTCTAGTTTTGGTGTCAAGATTACAGCTGTATCGACACAATCTTTGACGTCATAAGGCTAACAAACGGCTCAAGAGGGATTGCCAACGCGTGGCGGCTTTGGTGCAAAATTGAAGTTCAGCGTTTACAGTGTGTTTTTTGAGTTCGGCGGTGCGTTGTCAACCCCTTAGCCGGGCGTTATATTTTTAATGGTAGGAAGCTGTGAATTTAGAATTTCTGAAACCTAAAGAAAGACTAAGAGTTATGGATTTAGTTGGATCCGTAGGTATAGATGTTACCGACTGGGCTAACTTCAAAGGTGGTATTGAAAGAGCTGCATCTAACCCTAAATACTGTTACGAGTGGTCTTATGAGGACCGCAAGAAAAATTTAATCGTTCTTAACCTTTGGTACGACGCTCTTTTGGTTGAAGAGAATGTCATTTTTCAACAACTGAATCTTCGAGAAACTGCGGAAAAAACGGCTAACGGCGCACAAAAACGTCGTGCATTTAACATGGACTTTTCTTTACAGCGGGCGGTTAGATTAGATCTGGATGTAAGGGTCATCATATGCAACGGTCGTCGAAAAAATGAAAGTGCGTCAAAAGCTGAAATTCGAATATTAGATGCAGAAACATGGTACGTAGAAAGTTACAACTCTGATAGTGGGGAGTGTAAGTTGCGCCGTGGGCAACGCCCAGCTACTTTTATTGATCAGTTTTCTATTGCTGACACACCAGAAGAAGCTAGCAAAAGGGAGTCTACGACTTCGGTATATGAACGTAGCGCGAAAGTTAGACGTAGTGCGTTGAATAGAGCTAATGGAAAATGTGAATGGTGTGGAACGTTGGGGTTTAAAGGCAAATCTGGCTCAATTTACCTCGAAACCCATCATATTCAACCATTGTGTGAAGGTGGGGAAGATAGCGAGCGTAATGTAATCGCATTATGTCCAAATCATCATCGTGAAGCTCATTTTGGTGAAGCTAGTTTAGAGCTTAAAAAGCAGTTTAAAGATAAAGTTCAGCAACTTATTTCACAGTAGAAAAATATAACAAACGGCTCAAGAGGGATTGCCAACGCTTGACGACTTTAGTGCAAAATTGAAGTTCAGTGTTTACAGTGTGTTTTTTGAGTTCGGCGGTGCGTTGTCAACCCCTTA
>NZ_JAMQXI010000072.1:0-4365 GCF_024743775.1 Vibrio sp. RM-69-4 | reverse complement strand
TTTACCCTGAAATTCAGGAAACACGAATATGGCAGCCAAAGTACTTTCATACAGCGCGTAAAAACCAACTATTTTCGACTCAATTTCATAAACGAAGACTTCTGAAGCAGGAATATAAATATTACGCATGTTCTCAACTTGAGATCCCCAGAAGTTCGCCGGGACGAAATCATGCGCTTTAACAGAGGCTTCAAGCCAGATTTCAAGAACCGAATCTAAGTCATGTGAATTGTACTTTCTTATCATTTTCGAACTCTAGATTTCCAAATTTATCGGGGCAACATAACGCCCGGCTAAGGGGTTGACAACGCACAGCCGAACTTAAAAAACACACTGTAAACACTGAACTGCAATTTTGCACTAAAGTCGCCACGCGTTGGCAATCCCTCTTGAGCCGTTTGTTATGCAAATTCAATAAGATAAACTGACTTTACTCGATCAAAAGCCACAATTGCAATCGTTGAGTGATTCAAGAACCAACCCAAGCAAGAACTGTAATAAATAAGCCGCCAAAACAAAGCCTACCTTTCAGCAACCAACCAAGCTTTTGAAGGAGACAAACTCAACAAGCAAGACTTTCAGCAAGTGCAAAATGCTCGAATAACTTGCTCTTTCCACACTTTACGCACGCTGAATTGGCAACAAACCAGCACCAAAACTGATTGAGGCAAACAAAGAACCTTGCCTGTTTTACGGCTTGAGTGAACCACGAATTTGAAGGTAAAAAGCTCATTTGCCGACAACACAAAACGAATGGCCGGAGAAATCCAAAAGATTGAGCCCCTAAATTTACCTGAGCTGCATAACGCCCAATTAAGGGGTGAACAACGCCGCCACCCAACCTAAAACATTGTGCCATAAACACTAAATTTGAAGTAGAAGCAAAAATGCCGAGCGTTGTGAATCCCTCTTAAATTGCTTGTTATGTGAATTTCCCATTGAGGTATCCACATAACCCGTCTAAGTCAGGAAAAATTATACTTTGATTAATGCCGCATCGATCCAAGCTATTGAGAATGTCAGTCTTAATTCTTTTGGGAATGAGATACTCACACAACCAGAACTGCTCTTGACTATCTTCCAACGGTGTAAACTGTCCGTTTGAGTAGTTATGAACTGTAAGCCACCCATGCTGCGCACTTACTCTCGGACTTTCACAATTTGGCTGTAAGATACAGACATGCTCCTGCTCAAAAGGTGACTTAGTTTTGTCAGGTAACGCAGCTCTATCAGCTACCAACATATAAACGTAAGAGTCAACATCCAGACTATTTGAACAAGCAAACCACAACGCTACCATTGGATTAGATGTCCAATCCAAACAACGAGTTTTCAAACCATGATGTTGTGCTTTAACAATCGCATGCCAATCATCGTCATCTCTCGGGCTCAATAAACTAGAGCCAATCAGGCGCATTTGCTCTAAAGCGCGTTTCTCGATATGAGTTGTGTCTTTAGTTTTATCTTCGCGCGCTACACTTGGAAGCAAGTTGCCTTTTACTGGTTGACCACGAAATAAGACTTTATTTCCAAACAATGGCGCTATTTCCATTGACTCGATAAAATTTGCTAGGCTCTTAATCTCAGTAGCTTCAGTAATCATTGACACCTCTCATTCACATAACGCCCAATTAAGGGGTGAACAACGCCTACACCCAAACCTAAAGCATTGTGCCATAAACACTAAATTTGAAGTATAAGCAAAAGTGCCAAGCGTTGTGAATCCCTCTTAAATTGCTTGTTATGCGTAATTTTTGACGTACTTTGTCATTGCTGTTTCCGAGACTGACAAACCGTCGATTCTATATTGATCTTTGAACTCTCCAACAACATCGAACCCTGCTTTTAGATAGAGGTTCTTTGCTGGGAAATTATCTGATAGTACACAAAGATCAAGCCAGTCAATTTCGGCTTTTTCTTGGCAGAAATTTATAACCGCATCAATGAGTCGTTGACCAATACCTTGCTTCCGGCAGGAAACATCTACGCCCATACCAAGTAGAACTCGATGAGAACGGCTATCATCACCGTGGTGGCGAAGATCAATGTGACCTTTGATACTTCCAGAGGTGTCTTTTACAACCCAGAGTTTTCTCCAACCTAAATCGCCAAAGTGATGGGAAAAGCCTTGGATAAACTTATCTTTTGTCGCTTCTGGAATTTCACTTTGCTCTCTGGACATTGGCTGGAAAAGAGGAACTTCTCCATTACCATTTTCAGACAGCTGATTTTCAAGATACGCAAAGAATGAATCCAAATCCGATTTTTCCGCTTCTACTACTTCCATCTAATACTCCGTCGTCCATCGATTACGCATAACGCCCGCTTAAGTGGTGAGCAACGCAATACTATGTTTCCGCATATCACCTAAATCACTAAAACCAACGCATGGTAAAAATGCCACGCGTTGCGAATCCGTCTTAAAGCGTTTGTTAGCACACACGTGATTACATAATGCACTCTTTCGCATTTTTGGCTTGTACAACACCTTTTTCGATGATTGCCAACACTTGATCGTTCTTAATTGAAGATACGATTTTATCTAGCAAGGTTTCCGCTGTAGTTTCAGAAGATACCTCAACTAAACAGCTGTAAGAGTTAGAAACCTTTTCTGTCGCTGCAGCGACAGCTTGATGGTCAGTAAAATCAGTATGAACTAATGACTCTATTGATTGAGCAAATACTTGAGCCTTTTGCGTCGCATCACCGAAAACTTCGAGATTGAGATTATTCAAATCAAACGCATCGGCCTTCTGCTGCAGGCTATCGACTGCTTTATTAGCTGCAGCCTTAGCCTCATCAATCGCTTTACTTGCATCATCACAACCAACCAAGGCTGTCATCATAATCAGCACCATTAACGTTTTTTTCATTTTTCAGCCTCTCAAGTAAAAGTTACTTTTCGATACTAGACCAAGATCAAGAGTCATTGAATAGAAATACCGTAACAGAATACAAACTCTAGTTTATGAGATGTGTGTGCTAACGCCCGGCTAAGGGGTTGACAACGCATCGCCGAACTCAAAAAACACACCGTAAACACTGAACTTTAATTTTGTACTAAAGCCGCCACGCGTTGGCAATCCCTCTTGAGCCGTTTGTTATATGTTTGGATGAGAAACCTAGTTAGATCTTGAATGCAATGTAATGCATTGAATTACATAGTTATCAACACATTGCATGCGGACGGTATAAAATGCAGCTTATTTATAAAAAGCTTCAACTTCACCTTTTAACTTAATCAGCATCGGCTGGCCAAAACGATCTTTAGCTTTCGGTGACGGAATTTTCACCCACCCTTCACTAATGCAGTATTCTTCAACATCAGTACGCTCTTTGCCATTTAGACGAATGCCAATGTGATGTTCAAAGCACTCCGCTACATAGTGTGGGCTGCGAGGATTACCAGCAAGGTGATCCGGCAAAGCGGGTTTAGCTGTAGTGTCGTTCATATTCATAACCTAAAATATGTAAAAAAGTGCGCTATTGTAGACAATACAAGCCGACCGCTCAACATAGTAAAGATGCTATTTCATATGCGGTATAGAACGCAGAACTAGATGACATATAACGCCCGCTTAAGGGGCTGACAACGCTACTACCAAGTTTCCGCATAACACCGTAATCACAAAAACCAACGCATAATAAAAATACCGCGCGTTGGAAGTCCCTCTTGAAGCGTTTGTTATGTTGTTCACGCACCAATCGAATTAATTAATCATTATTGCCTTTTAACATTCTTATCTTCACTACTATATTTTCTCTTTTGGAGCGGAAAGAGGAAACTAATTCAGGTGGAATTCTTTCGTTTACGGAAGCGCTTAAGACCTTACGCCCAACCATTATGAGTTCCAAACTCAACTCATCTAGCTCATTTGTTAAAGACAACTTATTCTCAAAATAGTAACTTTTTAAAAGATCCAAATTTTCTTGGATTTCATTCCATAACCTACGGTCAAGGAAACTTTTGTTCAACAAACCTTCTACAGTTAACATTTTACGATGAAGCTCATCAAGAGTTTCTGCCTCTTTTTCACTTACAGAAGGTTGAGTGTTTCCAGAATTATTCCTTTGGATGGCATAATTATGTATCAGCCCGAAAGCGATTAAAACTGTACCAACAACAGGATCGTAAGGACCAACAAATGAGAAATTAAATTGCTTTTCGGTAAAAGCATCTATGATGTTTACTATTATAGAAGTTGAAGTCAAACCGATGCCTGCACCTACAACTAACCAAGTCACCTTATTTGAAAACTCAGGGAACATAACTCTGAATATTTTCTTAAATACTTTTGAAGACTTAATGCTCAATTTACCTCCAATAAATAAGTGTATTACACTAAAAGTGGGACACTCGGCAAC
>NZ_JAMQXI010000071.1:0-9433 GCF_024743775.1 Vibrio sp. RM-69-4 | reverse complement strand
TACTCATATAATGCAAGGGTGCTTTGTAATTGTTCACTGAAATTGAATATATCATCCACAGTTTCGATCGGATGCCGAGTTTCATTCTTGGCTTCATCAAAGATACCAATATATTTCTGCTTAGTATTAAACCACAAACGGCATAGAGGCTTACGATTGTTATCATCTAGCAGAATTCCAAAATAGCTTTGAGTATCACGAGCACAAACTCTCTGTACTTCTACTTTTTGCCTAAGTATTGCTTTGACTATATTAAAACCTTCAATTTCTTCTTCTGTAGTAAGAATTTTAGATTTTTCTGAACTTTCATTTACGTCTTCAGCAGGAATAACTGGAGTTTCAATATTCGTTGATTCTTTGACGTCAGCGCCAATAGCTGATTTTAGACGGGCATTTATACTGTCATTGAGAAACTGCTTTAAAGCTTTAGTGGTAATGTCTAGAAATTGAGATTTAACTTTTGCAGTTTGAACACCGTCATAGACGCGAGAAGTAAAGAACTTCACAAAATCTTCTTCTGGGCTTTGGAACTGTTCACCTAGAACTTTCTTTATTTGGTTTAAATATTTTAATTCACCTGCTGCATCAACTACAGATTCAACATCAAAGGAGGATTTAGTTAATTTTTTTATTTCAGGGACAACATGTTCATCTAAATTTTCGAGATCTAATGTCAAAAATGGCTTTTCATCCATTTTATTAGGAGCATCCAAATCAGTGAAAAATTGATATTTTGAGCCATTCGTTAAAATGGCAATACGTGCATTTGTTACTGAGAAATATCGAAATAATTGGTTGGCATGTTTTGTTGATAATGGTTCACTGTACTTCTTACATTCAATTAGAATTTGAACCACACCATCTTTGATCAACGCATAATCAACCTTTTCCCCCTTTTTAGTTCCAGTATCAGCCGTAAACTCAGGTATAACCTCGTTTGGATCGAATACGTCATAACCAAGGACCGAATGTAGAAAGGGCATAACTAAAGCATTTTTTGTTGCTTCTTCGGTAGCCAGATTAGCCGAAACTTGAGAAACTTTCTTCGAAAGAGCCTGAAGCCGTTCAATAAAATCCATAAAATACTCCATTACATGCATTGAAAAAGATTGACTATACCCAATAAAAGCTAATGGAAACGTCGTTCAGTTAAAAGTTTAAAGTCGAGAAACACATAACGCCCGGCTAAGGGGTTGACAACGCACCGCCGAACTCAAAAAATACACCTAAACACTGAACTTCAATTTTGTACTGAAAGTCGCCAAGCGTTGGCAATCCCTCTTGAGCCGTTTGTTATACGCGTGCTTCCGACCACACTGCAAATTCGTTACCGCTTGGCTCAATAAAATGGAAACGACAGCCTCCGGGAAAATCAAAAATTGGGCGAATAATTTGACCACCGCTATTCTGGACTTTGGCTAAAGTTGCTTCTATGTTTGAGCTATAAAAGATAAGAAGTGCACCACCCGATGCAGTCTGACTACAACAGTCAGCTTTAAAAAAGCCGCCATCTAAACCCTGATTTGAGAATGCTGTATATTCAGGACCATAATCAGTAAATTCCCAGCCAAAAACTGAAGAGAAAAATGATTTTGTTGCCTCTAAATTTTTTGCTGCAAACTCGACATAATTCAGCTTTTCATTCTGATTCATTTCACGACTCCATTGTTAAATTTCCATATAGCGTATAACGCCCGGCTAAGGGGTTGGCAACGCAGCGCCGAACTCAAAAAACACACCGTAAACACTGAACTTCAATTTTGTACTAAAGTCGCCACGCGTTGACAATCCCTCTTGAGCCGTTTGTTAGCTGCTGCACTTTAGCCGGAAATTGATTACCCAACGGCCTAATTTAAAACACATTATTGCTTTCAAGCGTCAAAGTAAAATAGACAACTGAGAAACTAAAACCTAATCCACGAAACGCACTTGGCAAAGAAGAAATAACAGGAAAACTTGACGAGCTTCTAGAGCTTAAATTTACAAAGAATTATGTCGAAGAAGCCAACAACCAAGTGCGCAAAACCCATTTAAGCGCGAAAGAGCCTCAAAACCAAAGAAGCCACACCAAAGGAATAAACAAACACACCACTTCCCGTAAGAAGACTTCGGTTAGTTCAACCGCTTCACGAACAGTGCCACTGGCGAGATACGCGGAAAAGTGCTGACTTTCAGGTGTAAAGCTAGAGCCTCAGACTAAGAAAAATAAACGCTTAATTTTATGGTTTTTCTTAACCTCAGCTAACGCCGCATTAAGTGGTGAGCAACGCTAAACACTGGTGCTTCGACAAACCACTTAAAACACAAAAACTGAATTTACACTAAAACCGCCAAGCGTTGCGAATCCGTCTTAAATGCTTTGTTATGCAAATTCAATAAGATAAACCAGAAGTTACACTACATTTGATTAAGAAAACAATCAAAATATTGGTTAAGTGAACCAAGAATCAGCCAAAGCCTGAACCTTGATAAATAAGCCGCCAAAACAAAGTCCACCTTTCAGCGACAAACCAAGCTTTTGAATGAGAAAAACTCACCGAGCAAGACTTTCAGCAAATGCGAAATGATCGATTAACTTGCCCTTTCCACACTTTGCACCCGCAAAACTGACAACGCGCCAACGCTAAAACCAATTGAGGCAAACAAAGAAATTTGCCTGTTTACGGTTTGAGTTAACCAAGAATTTGAGGGTAAAAATGCTCCTTTGCCGACAACACCAAACGAATAGCCGGAGAAATCCCAAAAGATTGAACCCCTAAATTTACCTGAGTTGCATAACGCCCGGCTAAGGGGTTGACAACGCATAGCCTAACTCAAAAAACACACTGTAAACACTGAACTTCAATTTTGTACTAAAGCCGCCACGCGTTGGCAATCCCTCTTGAGCCGTTTGTTATGTACCTGGTTGGTTCTATCCCCAGAAACACCCATAAGTATCGTCTTCTAGTATTTCCAAGAAAGCTTCTAGAAGTTGAATCTCTGGGATTGGCTCATACGAATGCCATTTTTGGTCGGATTTCATCCAGTAAATTTTCCACGCGTCACGCGACTTATAATATTTGACTTTGGCTACTGGGCACTCCATTTTTTCGGATGGATCATTCCACTTAGGACGTATCTCGAAGATTTCGATGACCTGCCCCTCTAACCGATACCCAATATCAAGTTGATTGCGGATCTCTTCTGGCGGTCGACAAGAATCAAGGTACTTCTCCACTGCCTTTCTGTAACGCTGTTGCTCAATTTCTGAAAATGCCATATCTATCACCTAACCCTTTAATTAAGCTAAGTTTACGACCTAATTTCATACGTTGACTAGGTTAATTTTCGAGAAAGTACATAACGCCCGCTTAAGGGGCAGCCAACGCTACTACTAACTTTCCGCATAACACCGTAAACACCAAAGCCAACGCATAATAAAAATGCCGCGCGTTGGTTGAAGCGTTTGTTAGCTGTTTTCGTCAACTGGTAGCTGTATATTAAGATTTTCTGGACTTTTAGTAGGTTGTATTGCGTCACGATGAAAGCCTTGCGCTGACACTGCAAATACAGCCAAACCACTTACAAAAATATAGATATCGATACCAGATATCATTTCCTTAGCTTCTGGAAAAAAGACTCCAGCGATCAAAAATATACCACACACGATACCACTAGCCTGAAAAACCGAATTAATCATCACAGCGTGATTAAATGCTGTACCAGTTTTCCAGCAGCACCACCAATATAAACCCACTAAAATTAATCCCAATAAAGCAGAAGGAATAAGCATTACTTTATCCACGCTTATCTCCTTCTGGTGATTTTTGATCTGACGGTTTTCCCTTATTTGCTTTTTTTGAATCATTAACTGATTCACCAAGTATTGCACCAAACAAGCCGCCTATAATAGCGCCAACAGGCCCACCTAAAGATGCACCTAATATTGCTCCGCCAACAGCAGAACCTGTAGTTCTAGTATTATCCTCTTCTGATCTTTTTTTCGACATACTTCCTCCATGTGTCGATTTATCTGTTACAGCTAACGCCCGCTTAAGGGGCAGACAACGCTACTACCAAGCTTCCGCATAACACCATAATCACAAAAACCAACGCATAGTAAAAATGCCGCGCGTTGGCTGTCCCTCTTGAAGCGTTTGTTATGTGAATTTGAGCCTAGTGAGCTAACCACTTACAAGGCTCCAGGCTCATTTCGGTAAATTTTGCTGTAAACGATGATTCTGAAGGACTACACGCATAAACTCCAAAACTGACCACTTTTTGTGTCGGCAAAGGAGGATTACATTTACCCATTTCTATCGTAGTCTCTCCCAACTGATGTAAGTGAAAGATACGGATTTGGTTGAAAACCAAGCCATCAAACGAGGATTCGATAAGAAAATCTGGCCCTCTACGACTTAAACGATACCAAATCTCTTTAGGAAGCGGGATATCGGTGGTTGCCCAATCTGAATACCCTAAATTTGTAACTACACTACCCAGCCTAGAAAATGATTGATTTTCGTACTCTATCGAAGCTTTAAACCAATTTTCATTATCGAGATAAATGATCAATCCACATTGATCAAACAGCTCTTGATAAGTAAAACTTACCTTAGCTGTAAATGTGAAATTGTCTTTTGAATCAATCAATAATGCAGGGGCATTTTCATTACGAAATCCATAATAAGAACGTTGCCAAAAATCAGTTTTCGGCTCGGTTGTTATCGAAACAAACTCGGAAGTGACTTCACTGACTTTCGGTTCAGAAATCCACTTCCCAAAAGTAAAATTTACCATTATCAATCTCTTTGTTGTTCACAAAACCCACATATTCACATAACGCCCGGCTAAGGGGTTGACAACGCACCGCCGAACTTAAAAAACACACTGCAAACACTGAACTTCAATTTTGCACCAAAACCGCCAAGCGTTGGCAATCCCTCTTGAGCCGTTTGTTATGCAAATTCAATAAGATAAACTGACTTTACTCGATCAAAAGCCACAATTGCAATGGTTGAGTAATTCAAGAACCAACCGAAGCCAGAGCCGTGATAAATAAGCCGCCAAAACAAAGTCCACCTTTCAGCAACAAACCAAGCTTTTGAATGAGACAAACCCTACAAGCAAGACTTTCAGCAAATGCGAAATACTCGATAAACTTGCCCTTTCCACACTTTGCGCACGCTGAATTGGCAACAAACCAGCACCAAAACTCATTGAGGCAAACAAAGAACCTTGCCTGTTTTACGGCTTGAGTAAACCACGAATTTTAGGGTAAAAAAGCTCATTTGCCGACAACACAAAACGAATGGCCGGAGAAATCGAAAAGATTGAACCCCTAAATTTACCTGAGTTGCATAACGCCCGCTTAAGGGGCAGCCAACGCTAATACCAAGCTTCCGCATAACACCGTAATCACAAAAACCAACGCATAGTAAAAATGCCACGCGTTGGCTGTCCCTCTTGAAGCGTTTGTTATGTTTAATTTTTGATCGTTTCTGCAATATTCCTAATACAACGCCTTGCAGACTCACTTACACCCGAAAGTTGATAGAAACCATGTATTACACCTAGGTAACGTTCACAATAAGCGTCAACTCCTTGGGAAAGAAGCAACCTGTACAACTGCTCTCCTTCATCTCGCAGTGGGTCATACTCGGCTGTGATAATCATCGTTGGCGGTAAACCTTGAAAATCTTTTCTTGCCAATAGATTGAGTTCTGTTTCACTGACTAACCGCTCTGATTCACCCGCATAAAGCTGAAAACCTGACAGCAACATTTGAGCGGTAATAATAAAATCTGTACCGTTTTTCTGATAACTATCAGACGCCCCCAAGGGATCGACCATTGGATATATTAGGACTTGTTTTTCAGGTAGCCACAGCTTTTTATTTTTCAAGCGAAGTGCTGTAGCAAGAGCTAATTGTGCGCCAGCACTATCACCGACAAAAAACACATGTCTAGTATCACCGCCATATTTATGACCATGCTCTTTGATACCCAACGCGGCCTGAAATACATCATCATGAGCTGATGGATATGTATGTTCTGGTGCTAATCGGTACTTAATGCAAACCACTATAGTCTCTGATAGATGAGCTAACTGCCTCAGTTGTGCTTCATGTGTTTCAAAACCACCACTAATGAAACAACCACCATGAAAGTAAATCGTGATTGGCAAATTAGCTTTATCGCTTGGCTTATAAACTTTGATTGGAATACCATCCAGCTCATCAACAAACTCATCAGCCATTTCAGGGCTAGAGCCAGCTAAAACTGTACTTGATAGATAACCGGCACGACGCTCAGAAATAGTTTGTTTTGATGGGCAAGGTTTCCCACAAGAAATGAACTCTTCAACGAGTTCTTTAATGCCGCGCTCTAGATAGTTGCTCATATTTAATTCTTCGAATGTGTTCAAAGCTCAATATAATAGCCGAACACATATTGCTGTATATAAAAACAGTGTCGATTTGTGATGCTGATTAAACATAACGCCCGCTTAAGGGGCAGCCAACGCTACTACCAAGCTTCCGCATAACACCGTAATCACGAAAACCAACGCATAATAAAAATGCCACGCGTTGGCTGTCCCTCTTGAAGCGTTTGTTAGCTAATTTACTACAACGATTGTTTTTGCCAGCTTGTCACCTAACCTCTGTCTTCTTTTGCCAAGAATAAAGACCGCGTCGATCATGCCAATTATTGGTGTCAGTAGGTTACGAAAAAATGACTGAGGGAAACTACAACTTTTTCCTGTAACCGAATCTATAACTGAGATCCCTAGTAGTTTCTTACCGAGACTTTGCCCTTTAGGTAAACCGTCAGAAAGTAGAAAATATAAAGCAGCCGCCGAAAATGCTATTAAGCTTGATGAAGCTTGGGATAAACCAATTAAAGTACCGAGCCAAAGAAAGAAAATGAATATTGTGGCACTTATTGCACCATCAATGATTTGCCCTAGATAACGAAGACCCGGGCTTGCCAGCCTATGTGATTCAATGATCGAATCTCTATCTATTTCCACTTACTTTTTCTCCATGCAAGTTAGATGTCGAATAAATTTGCTAACGCCCGGCTAAGGGGTTGACAACGCACCGCCGAACTCAAAAAACACACTGTAAACACTGAACTTCAATTTTGTACTAAAGCCACCACGCGTTGACAATCCCTCTTGAGCCGTTTGTTAGGCCAACTGATTGACACCGGCACTTTCAAAACCAAAGAACGAGCTTTTTTGTAAACTTGAAACAAACTAACCGATTCATTTATAAACCAAAATGCCAACTCAGCAAAGAAACAAAAAACTCAAATTGAGCGATTTGGAAGAAAAGTGACGAGCGTAGCATGCTCGGCGGACGTTTGGATGCTGAAGGTTATTTTGCCGATGAATTCACAGCGATAAACAACCCAACGCGATCAAGAAACAACAAATATGTGATGATTATTTATTGCTTAACTTAAGCTAGAAAACATGGCATTTACCGTTCAATTCAAACTCGACTTAGCTGATAAAAACTCACTTTGCCTAACGCCCGGCTAAGGGGTTGACAACGCACCGCCGAACTCAAAAAACACACCTTAAACACTGAACTTCAATTTTGCACTAAAGCCGCCACGCGTTGGCAATCCCTCTTGAGCCGTTTGTTATGACGCTATACCTTTGAATTCAAATCTGTCCAAGATGAACAATAGCTACCATTACGTGTTTTAAATTCATGTGTAATACTTAATATTAATCTCACATACCTGCAATTTGGTATACCTAACTTATGATAAACAGCTTTCGCTGATTTTTTAGACTCAAATATTGCTACGTTCTTTTCCTGAAGCTCTCGGAGAGTTTCTGCGGTTAACAATATTGAGCCATCATGATCATAATTAGTACTGACGATACTGACTAAATTCCAATTGATTTGTTCTTCATCCTGTACCGGATAAAACGCATACAGCTTTTGATTAGCAAAACCTGTGTCTGCAATAACGTAAGCCATAAGATCTCCATATGTTTAAATTACTCGAGCGTCATAACGCCGCATTAAGTGGTGAACAACGCGACCACCTAAGCCTAAACCTTGCCACATATAGCACTGAAGCCGACCTAAACCGAAATTGCCAAGCGTTGAGAATCCGTCTTAAATGCTTTGTTATAAAACAATTTACTGCTCCGTAACATCCATAGACTTGGGTGTCGGTATAACACCAATAAATCGCGCTAAACTCAACAATGTCATGAACAAACCTATCATTGCTTGCCCAATAACTAGTGAGTAAGCTAAAACCCCTAACGGTGTCACGTTGTAAAATCCGAAGCTAGTCATTACAACAAAACTCGTGTAAACCGCTCCTAAAACACTTTCGTGAGATCCATCAACTGCGAATGCGAACATGTTTTGAAAGAAAATATATTGCGCTGCAAACCAAAAAATAATCTCGAAATAGTTCTGCATCAATAAAATTACAATTCGTCTGTAACCATGCAGCTTGTATTCTTTACCAGCTTTGATCGCTCGATATTCATCAAACAAAAGTACATTTGTTTGATAAATCACAACCTCATAAACCCTTAATAATGCATAAGAAGCTATAGCAAAGCCGATATATTGATTATTGATGTATAAAACAGCAGGCACAGACGCTATAGATAAAAACACATGACTTAAAGCCCATATTTCAGAAAAACGACCAGTTCTAGCTTTAGGGCATAGCCTTCTGACCAAGTTGAAAAATGAAATTTTTCCAAGCATTTTGAATACAAATGCCCAAAAATCAACAATAAACGAATCTGACTTTTCCATAAATCTCTCTTGTTTTATAACGCCCGGCTAAGGGGTTGAGAACGCACCGCCGAACTCAAAAAACACACTGTAAACACTGAATTTCAATTTTGCACTAAAGTCGCCAAGCGTTGGCAATCCCTCTTGAGCCGTTTGTTATGCAAATTCAATGAGATAAACTGAATTTACACGACCAAAAGCCACAATTGCAATGGTTGAGTGATTCAATAATCAACCCAAGCAAGAACTGTGATAAATGAGCCGCCAAAACAAAGTCCACCTTTCAACAACCAACCAAGCTTTTGAATCAGGAAAACTCAACGAGCGAAACACTCAGCAAGTGAACAATGCTCGATAAACTTGCCCTTCCCACACTTTGCGCACGCAAAATTCACAACGCGCCAACGCCAAAAACTGATTGAGGCAAACAAAGAACCTTGCCTGTTTTACGGTTTGAGTTAACCACGAATTTGAGGGTAAAAATGCTCATTTGCCGACAACACAAAACGAATAGCCGGAGAAATCCCAAAAGACTGAACCCCTAAATTTACCTGAGTTGCATAACGCCCTGTTAAGGGGTGAGCAACGCAATACCTAAGTCACCGCATAACACCTTAAACAATAAAACCAACGCATAGTAAAAATGCCACGCGTTGCGAATCCCTCTTGAAC